>DASRSD010000151.1 GCA_035656635.1 Pirellulales bacterium | reverse complement strand
CCAAAACTAAATGGCCGTAATGTACCGGATCGAAACTGCCGCCGAATAAACCCAAGCGCATCGTTTTCCTCGCACCGCCCTCGGGGAGGCAAAGGGAGGCAAAGTGAACTAATGGACAGTTATGGAGATATCGTATCTAATGTAGTTATAGCGTGGTTTATCAGCGCTGCATAAGTCCGTCAAATTCGCGATGTCGCATCAACAGCCACTGTTTGAACTCGAACCCGCGCCGTGGGAATTGGATGCCGCCGGCGAGCAGTTGGTGGCCACGGTGGTGTTTCTCGGCGGGGTGGAAAAAACGTTCGATTACAGCGTGCCAGACACCTTGCGCGACCGAGTGGAAGTTGGCCGCCGAGTGCGGGCGCCGTTCGGTCGCGCCAACCGGTTGGTCACCGGGTATTGCGTAAAGTTGGAAACTCGGCGCGATATTCAACGCCGGTTAAAACCGCTGTCCGAAGTGACCGACGAGCGCACGCTGCTTTCCGCCACCATGATTCGGCTTACGCAGTGGATGGCCGAGCATTATTTGTGCAGCTGGGCCGAAGCATTGGAAGCCGTGTTGCCGGCCGGCGTGCGCAGCCAGGCGGGAACGCGAAGAATTACGCTGCTGTCGCTGGCGCCAGATGCCAAAGAAAAACTCCCCGAGGCCAAGCTTTCCAAAAAACAATTGGAAATTGTCCGCTATGTGGCCGCCAGCCCTCATCCCCTGGAGCCACGGCAATTGGCCTTAGCGCTGAAATGCACGCCCGGGCCGATTACCGCTTTGCGCCGCAAAGGCATTTTGAAAGCGACCACCGCGCGGATCAGCGCCGAATCGCAGCACGAGCCTCCCGTCGCCCGGCAGGCGCATTTGCAGCTCAATCCCGATCAACAAGCAGCGCTGGCGGCTATTTTGCATCCGCTGCGCCAACCACAGCACGAAACCATTCTGATCCACGGGGTCACCGGCAGCGGCAAAACCGAAGTGTACATTCAGGCGATTCAAGAAGTCATCAGCTACGGTCGCCAGGCGATTGTTTTGGTTCCGGAAATTAGCCTCACGCCGCAAACTCGCGAACGCTTTCGCGCCCGCTTCGATCGGGTGGCCGTATTGCACAGCCACCTGCGCGATGCCCAGCGGCACTGGCATTGGGAACGCATCGCCCAGGGGGAAGTGCAAGTTGTGGTGGGGGCCCGCAGCGCGGTGTTTGCTCCCGTGCCGCACTTGGGATTGATCATTCTGGATGAGGAGCACGAAGGCTCGTTCAAGCAAGATACGGCGCCTCGTTATCATGCGCGCGAGGTGGCTTTGTGGCGAGCACGGGAAGAAAACGTGCCGCTGGTGCTGGCTTCGGCCACGCCGTCGCTGGAAAGTTGGTATCGGGCGGAGCAGGAGGAGTACCATTTGGTCGAAATGCCGCGGCGCGTGGTCGGACGCTCGCTGCCGGCGGTCGGCACAATTGATTTGCGCAACGAATTTCATAGCCGGCATTCGCGGGGAGCCGTTTCTCGGCAAATGCACCAGGCGATTGAAGCGGCGCTGCGCGAGGGTGGGCAAGTCATGCTGCTGCTCAACCGCCGCGGCTTTGCCACGCACATTCAGTGCCCGGCCTGCGGCCACGTGGTGCGCTGCCCACATTGCGATTTGCCGATGACGCATCATCGCAGCGAAGACATGGCCTTGTGCCACTATTGCGATTATCACGAAGGCGTGCCCAGCGAGTGCCCGGAATGTCACGCCCACGGCATTCACTTTCGTGGCCTGGGAACGCAGAAATTGGAAGCGGAAATTCGGGCACGCTTCCGCGGCGTGGAAGTATTGCGGATGGATACCGACGCCATGAAAGCGCCAGGCAGCCACGACCGGGCCTTGGCCGCATTTCGCGAAGGCAAAGTGCAAATTTTGCTGGGCACGCAAATGATTGCCAAGGGATTGGATTTTCCCAACGTCACGCTGGTGGGGGTCATCAATGCCGACACGGCGCTGCATTTACCCGATTTTCGCGCCGCCGAGCGGACCTTTCAATTAGTGACGCAAGTGGCCGGCCGGACGGGGCGCGGCGAAAAAGGGGGACGCGTGCTGGTGCAAACATTCAGTCCCGATCATCCGGCCATTCGCGCCGCGGTGAAGCACGATTTTCGCGCCTTTGCCGGCCAGGAATTGCCGTTGCGGGTGGCGCACGGATATCCGCCCATAACAACCATGATTCGCCTGGTAATCCGCGGCGCTTCGCACGAGCAAACAAAAGCCTTCGCCCAATACATGGGTGAGCGGTTGCGCGAAACGATTTTGCGCCTGGGGCCCGATTCTGAAATTCGAGTGCTGGGCCCCGCCGCCGCGCCGTTCGCCAAACTTCGCGGGCAGCATCGATTTCACTTGCAACTGCAAAGTGCCGACGGCGACCAATTGCGAACGATCATTCGGCAGGCAACCGCAGGCCTGGAAGTTCCGGAAAACATTTTGTGGACCGCCGACGTTGATCCGCTGGATATGCTGTGAGCCAGGCGGGATTGCTCTGGTTCGGAGCTAAGAAGGGCCGTAAAATGAAAGACATGCTAAGGCGGAAGCGGACGACGCCAGTTTTTTAAAGCGGTAGTCGCTTTTTTTCCCTCGACCCTCACCCCTAATCCCGCGCCTTTTTTTTCATGTCTTACCGCGGCGTCAAACGTGTGCTGGGCGAAACTCGGCTGGAGTTGAAGTGCCTGGTGCTGTTTGCCGTGTGCTTGCTGACGCTCATCGGCGGCAGTTTTTGGTGGTACGGCAGCCGGACCGAAGATTTGGTGTTTCAGAACACGCGCAATAACTGCCAGTATTTGGTGCGCGCTATCTTGATCGAGGAGCATTGGAAGTACATTAAATTGTTGGATTCCAATCGCGGTTCCAACGGAAAGGTCAACAGCCAGACACAAGGCGAATTGGATTTAATCAATGAGCTTGCGCGAGATATTCTCAGCAAAGACCTCGATTCCGGCGCGGAAACCTCTACGGGCAGCACGGCCGCAGACCGCACTCGTACCGGCCAACAATTTGGTACGCGCTTGTTGTGGCTGACTAATCCTAAGCCGGAAAATTTGCCGGAAACCATGCTCGACAGCCAGGTGCTGGAAAAGTTCGCCAATGCCCCGTCCCCCACGCCCGACGAAAATGGCCACACGCAGGAATTCTTCGATTATCGGCCACCTGACCAAGCGGAGTACTACTATTATCAGCCGATTCGCATGGGCCCTAAGTGCGTCTTTTGCCATGTAGGAAATAGCCAATCGGTTATTTTGGGCGCCTCGGGACTGGCGGAAGTGCCGCCGATTCAAGAGGGAGATTTGATGGGCGTGGTGCGGGTGAAGGTTTCCGACGCGACCACGCAAGACGCGCTGAACAACAATCGGGCGATCTTCCTGGCGACTGCCATTATTACCGTTTTTCTGGCGATGATCGCGGCCTATGCCATTGTACGGTACGTGGTTGTCAAGCCGCTGAAGCACCTGCGCGACATCAGTGATGAAATCGCCCGGGGAAATATGGAAGCCCGAGCCGAAATTCACACCGCCGACGAATTTGAAGAGTTGGGCATGGCATTCAATAAAATGGTGCGGCACCTGGTGAGCACGCAGGAAGAAATTAAGCACGCCAATGCGGCATTGGATGTCAAAGTGGATGAGCTGGCGCAAACCAACATGCGGCTGTACGAAATGAACCGCCTGAAAAGCGACTTTTTGGCCACGATGAGCCACGAGCTGCGTACGCCGTTGAACAGCATTATCGGCTTTTCGGAAGTGCTGGATTCCATTAAATCGCTCGACGACAAGCAGCGCCGCTACGTGCAAAACATTCAGAAATCGGGCCGCGTGCTGCTGGACATGATCAACGATATTTTAGACCTGGCGAAAATCGAAAGCGGCAAAATGGAAATCCGCTTGTCCGATTTTCGCATCGACAACGTAATTCAGGCCCAGTGCGATTTCTTCCGGCCACAAACCGAGCGCAAAAACATCGATTTGGAAATCGACGTGGAGCCGGGACTTCCCGAGCTGTTTCAAGACCAGGCTAAGGTGCAGCAAATCCTTAGCAACTTGCTGTCCAATGCCATTAAGTTCACGCCCGAGGGGGGCCGCATTTCGGTGCGCGCCAAGCACGATCCCGACCCCGGTGAGTTGTTGTTCGTGGTCTCCGACACCGGCGTGGGCATTGCCGAGGAAGATCAGGTGGTCATTTTCGAAAAGTTCCGCCAAGGATCGGCTGCCATGGCCCAGGGCGATGCCATTACCCGTGAGCATTCCGGCACCGGCTTGGGCTTGTCGATTGTGAAGGAGCTGTGCAAACTGCTGGGGGGCGAGGTTTCTGTCGAAAGCCAAATTGGCCGCGGCAGCACCTTCACCGTTCGCTTGCCGTTCACCTGTGCCGGACAACCGCAGCTGGATGCCGCGGTGACGGACAACATGGAAGAACTGATGCGTCCCCGCCGCCACGAAATACAACGCTCCTTGGAGCGCACCGTGCCGGCCGCTCCCGGCGTGGAACGCTAATTTGAACCGCAAAGGCGCAGAGACGCGGAGACGCAGAGAAGACAATGAAGAATGAAGCGAACTGGCAAGCCGTCGTGCCAATTAAATTCCAAATGAAATCTCGCATTGGATTATTGGTCATTGGAATTTGGAACTTGGAGTCTCATTCGCCATTCGAATTCCGCTCTTCGAATTTCCTGCCTCTCCGCGGCTCTGCGTCTCCGCGGTTAATTTAGATTGCCATGCCCAGCGCCACATTGCCATTGCCCGTTGTGCATTTGTTTACCGACGGGGCCTGCAGCGGCAATCCGGGGCCCGGTGGTTGGGCATTCATTTTACGGCATCCGGCGTCGGGAAAAGAAATGGAGCATGCCGGGGCCGAAGCGCTGACGACGAACAATCGGATGGAATTGCTGGCCGTGATTCGTGGCCTCGAGGCGCTGAAAAAAACGTCGCAAGTCGATTTATTCACCGACAGCGAATACGTGCGCCAAGGACTCCTGCAATGGATGGCCAAATGGAAAGCCAACGGCTGGAAGCGCAAAGTCGATTCGCGCGGAAAGCTAGGCGAGGTGAAAAATCTTGAACTCTGGCAGCGATTGGATGTATTGGTAGCCGCGCATCAATTAAAGTTTCATCGTGTGGCCGGCCATAGCGGGCATCCGGAAAACGACCGCTGCGATGAGCTGGCCGTAGCGGCTTACCAAAAGTTCTTGCCCAGACGCTAGGCCGAATTCTTGCGTGGCCGCCTAAAGCGCACTTCGGTCCGGCAACACGGGCGATGACCGTGCACTCCGTTGTCCGTGGGCAGCGCTGCTTCACACAGCGTGCAGTGTAAAACGCACGTGTTGTTTTTTGGCAACGCCGCAGACGCGAAAAAAATGAGGCTTTGTCATCCTTATTTCCAGCGACAACGTAGAAATTTGACAGCCGGGTATTTGTGAAGCAGAGTTGTATCGACCGAGCTTATCGTCGCACTCGAATCAGGCCGCCCCGCTTTTCAGGCCAGGGTCGAGGGCGTGCAAAAACTACTCTGTTGTTGCTTGAACCCGCTGAACCCCGTCACTGGATCATCTGGCGCAAACCGTGGGAGATGTTTATGAATAGTTCTGCAAACTGCGTCTCGTTTTCTGCCACCGGTGTGTGCGTCACGTTGGGCAAACCAAACCATTCGCGGCGCG
Organism: Pirellulales bacterium; assembly: GCA_035656635.1. NCBI lineage: Bacteria > Pseudomonadati > Planctomycetota > Planctomycetia > Pirellulales > Pirellulales bacterium. Next base: position 3,300 of record DASRSD010000151.1, on the reverse strand, counting down.
GGATCATCACCGTGCTGTCCGCGTTTTTGATGGTCATCATGCTGGGGTTTGTGGCCTTCGGCGTCGATGTCGGCTATATGATGCTGGTGCAAACGCAGCTGCAATCCGCAGCCGACAGCGCCGCCATGGCTGCCGCTGCGAACATGTCGGGCACGCAAACGGCGATGACAACGGCCGCGCAAACATACGCCGCTTACCATAAGGCGGCGGGCACGCCGGTTACGCTGGCCAATGCCGACGTGCAATACGGAACCTGGGACAGCACAGCACGCAAGTTTACCTCCAGCGGCACCGCCAGCAATGCGGTGAAAATTACCGTGCGGCGAGATAACAGCACCGGTGCGAATCGAACATTTTTCGGCCGCGTGCTGGGATTGAACTCCTTCAACATTCCGGTTTCGTCGATTGCCATTGGCAATCCGCGCGACATTTGCTTCGTGGTCGACTTGTCGGGGTCTATGAACGACGATACGGTGACCGGCTACGGCAGCAGCGCCTCTTACCGCAGCTCCGGCTATTCCAGCACGTACAGCTCGATGATGCAGGAAGTGTTTAACGACTTCAATTTCGCGACCACGTATCCGGGCACGACACAAAAAATTGGATCGCCGGTCGATTCCAGCGCCACGTGGAGCAGTTCCGGCTCGCACGGCCTGTATTCAAAAACTGGGCCGCTGTCGAGCAACAGCATTTCTTCGACCTACCGCATGTTGAGCACCGATTCGTCCAGCACACGTCAAACGAAAGCTTACAAATGGATGATCGACAACCAAGTGGCCTCGATCATGCCGAAAGCCAAGCCGACGCCGCTAAGCAGCAATAGTTCCAGCTACAACTATTGGCAGGCGTATTTATCTTACATCACTGCCAACAGCAGTTACGTGATTGGCTACCGCACTTACGTCTCTTGGTTGATGGAGCAGGGCGGTCGCGATCAAACGGTCGACAGCAATGGCGATTACGGAGAGCTTTCGGTGAGCAACTCGAATTGCCCCTATCACTCTGAAAGCGTGGGCGGCACGAGCTTTAGTTTCCCGCCGGACGAGCAGCCAACCCACTCGGAACGTCGCTCGGTAATCGCGGGCATTCAGGAAGTGAAGAGTAAAAATTCAAACATCACCGATAACAATCAAAAAGACTGGGTGTCGGTCGTCACGTTCGATAAAACCGGCGGCGTGAAAACTCGCGTGGCGCTCACTACCGATTATGCTTCCGCGATGACCAGCGCCGCCACAATGCAGGCCGTCGGCGAAAACAGCAACAGCACCGACACCGAAGAGGGTTTGGTGCAGGCTTATAATCTCATCAAGCCCGCCAGCCAGGGAGGCACAGGCCGAGAGAACACGCAAAAAATTGTGATCCTGCTGACCGACGGTGTGGCGAACTTGAAAGACAGCAGCAACTCCACGGTGAGCTCGTACGAAGCCTCCAACCCCAGCACGTACAATGGTGTTTCCAATTACTATGGCGACAGCAGCGATTATCCGAGCGATGCCGCGTTGATGACCGCCGCCGCGATGCAAGCGGGAAGCACGACCAGCACCATGGGCAGCGGAAGTTCCGTCATGAGCGTTTACGCGCTCGCCTTGGGCTTGGCGGCCGATTACGACTTCATGGATCGCATGGCCCGCACGGGCGGCACGGCCGACACCAACGGCCAGGCCCCGCGCACCAGCGGCGATCCATCGACATACGAAACGGAAATGACGAGCCTGCTGGATAGCATCATCGATAATCCGCAGGTGCATTTGGTGCAATAAAAGGAAAGGTGCGCTGCAGTGCTGGCGCTTGGCGGCGCTTCACTGCAGCGACAGTTCCTGCGTGTTTTCGTCGTAGGCTAGCAAATTGCCGAACCGCGCCCAACGGACGAAAGTTTGGAACGTCTTCTCGTGGTTCTCTTGCGGCAAGCGAAGAATGATGGTTTCCTCCACGAAATCCTGATGCACTTTATGCTCCGGCTGCCGCAGGATGGCGTCGTAAATTTCACGGAACAGCCGCAACTTCAAAAGTTGCTCGCGCCAAATTTCCTGCCGCTGCTCGGCGGTGCCGCTTAAGAATTTTCGTCCCGCCGTATCGAGCACGACCATCCGCTTGGGCGTATCGACAAATTCCAGCATTTCAGCGGCACGAACTGTTTTAATAATATCTCCGAACTCCCGGTGTGTATCCGCGGCAATGCGGAACAACTCTTCCTGCCCGCCGCGCGCATCCAAATATTCCAATAACCCCACTATCTCGCTCGAGCTGGTTTCCGGCAACGGCTCCATCGAGGGCAAGCCGGACCGCGACATCACCGGCGGCTGGTCAGGCAATTCCTTCCCCGTGATAATTTCGTGCAGTTGATCGACCAGCGCGTTAAATTCGTACGATCGATAATTTCGCGGCCGCGGCAATTTGTTTTCCAAAATGGTTCGCAGCCGGCCCGGATTCGCCCCCAGCACGACAATCCGATCTGCCATGTACACAACCTCTTTAATGTCGTGACTGACCATTAAAATTGAAGACGGATTTTTATCCAGCGCCGCCCAAATGTCGACAATTTCCGCCCGCAAGCTTTCCGCCGTCAAAGCATCGACATGGCTGAAGGGCTCGTCCATGAACAATATTTCCGGATCAACCGACAGCGCCCGCGCCATGCCCACGCGCTGTTTCATGCCGCCGGAAAGTTCGCGCGGGTAAGCTTCCTCAAAGCCGGCCAAGCCGACCATGCGAATCACCCGCTCTGCACGGCTTTTCGCCTCAGTGGGCGCCACGTTGGCGGCGGCTAATACCACTTCGATGTTTTGCGTGACCGTGAGCCACGGATATAGCGCGAAACTTTGGAACACAATCGCCGCGCCGGGGTTCAATCCGTTCAACGGCTGCCCGTGGTATAAAACTTCGCCGTGCGTGGGCCGAATCAGTCCCGCCAGAATTCGCAAAATGGTCGATTTACCGCAGCCTGAGGGGCCCAATAGCGCTACGATTTCGTTCGGCTGAATGGCCAGCGTAATGTTGTCCAACACCAATAGCGCCTGTCCGTTGGGCTGGGGAAACTCGTGCGAAATGCCCCTGGCCTCGCACAACCGCACGGCCGGTTGCTCGATCACGGTGGTAGCGCTCATCGAACTCATCGTGCATCACTCATCAATCTGGATTCTGCTTTACTTCCCATTCCGCATTCCCCACTCCGCATTCTCTCCCCGTTTACTTGCTCAAAGAATACCGCCGCTCGGCCAACTCATACAATCGCCGCCACACCGTCCGATTAAAAGCAACCACCATAATCGCCATCATCAACACACTGGCTGCTAACAACGG
>DASRSD010000150.1 GCA_035656635.1 Pirellulales bacterium | reverse complement strand
CACCCGTATCACAGGCGGCAAGTACGTCTCGACGAAACTCCCTCGAATACGGTGCCACAGCAACCTCCTTGTTCAAGTTGCTGCGTAGCTTAACTAATTTGCCGGCATGGCGCTAGAGCTAGATGAAGAGCGCTCTAGAACGCCCGGCGCCTTCATCGGGGCGGGATTTACCGGTCCGGCAAACACACTCTTCGACGGGCACGCACTCACCAAATTAGATAGTTCCGAAATCAACTGGCGGCATCAAGAGTGGGATCAACTTGCACTGCTGGTTGGGTTTCGCTGGGTCGAATTGAAAGACAACGTGACATATCGCCTCAACAGCACCGTCGCCGAGGGCAATTATGACTATAATAACCACTTGTATGGCGGCCAGATCGGCGCCGACTGGGCACCATTCGATCACTGCAATCCGCTGCAAATCCACATCGTCGGCAAGGTGGGCGTCTTTGGAAATGCGGACGATGGCGGCATTACGGAATTTGGCCCCGTCGGAACGCGCATCGGCAGTTTTACCGGTCGAGATTCCACTACTCCCTTCGTGGGCGAGCTCGATTTTTCGGCAACGTACACCCTGACGAATCATATTGCCATTCGCGGCGGATATCAGCTGCTCTGGCTGACCGATCTCGCGCTGGCCGCCGACGCGGCCAATCGGAGTCTGTTAAATCCCAGCCTGCTCAGGAACGTAAGCGACGACGGCCGTTTGTTCTACCAGGGCGCCACGGTCGGGCTCGATTTCGCGTGGTAGCAAGGCAATTTCTGATTCGCAACGGATTCAACAATCGCGATCGGATGGAGCGCGGCAGTTTTAGCCCCGGGCTCTGCCCGGGGGTGAAACTGCCAATCGATTTCCAATTTCCAATCGGCGCATTAGCCCCGGGCTCCGCCCGGGGGGTCGCACCGCCAATTGATTTCCAACTTCTTGCCGCTCCAACCCTCGGCCAAAGGCCGGGGCTAAACCCGCAGTGGCCGCTTAACTCAGCGATTTTCCACCGCTCATTCGGCATCCGGAATGTTTTGCAATGTACTTTTGCGCTTGCCGCAGTGCTGTTTCATTAGTAAGTGTCCGATCCCAATATCCGGCTGTCCAAATTCGGCCTTGATCCAGCGCTTGCCGCATCCGATTTTTCAATCGCCCCACCATTTCACTCACGTTGCCGTCGTGATCGACAATCCAATGCAAATGCCACGTTTCCACGCTGGCGTCCGACAGACGGTAGTCAAATTCTTTGCATGCGTTCGCCAGCGCGACAAATAATTGCGTTTGCTGATTCGGCGTGAACAACACCGGCTCGTGCCTCAGTTGCGCTTGCGCAAATTCCAACAATCGCGGACTCGCTGGCAAAATGACGGAGTCCTCGACATACCCGCGCAAATCACCGGGCAACCATGTCCCATACGAAGTTGCCGTCACGAACGCGGTCGCTATGCCCATTGCCCATGAATAGACAAAACCATCCCTTAGCCCCGGGCTCCGCCCGGGGGTTGCACTGCCAATCGATTTCCAATTTCTTACCGCTCCAACCCTCGGCCAAAGGCCGCGGCTAAATCCCGGCGGTACGAATGACTCTTCTCACATATACCCCGGCGGTCGCAATTCCTAGCAGGGCGCCCAAATAGCTCGCCCAGTGTAAATATGCCACGGTGACAAACGCCGGCAGATCCTGCAAATCCAAGTTGTCGCGCCAATCTTTCCATCCGTTCAGATCGGTATGGTGCGCGACGTATGATCCTAGTGCCAATCCAATAGCGCCAACGACAACCGCGATTGCAAAAACCATCGCAAATGCCCGCTTGATACACGCCCGCTGTTGCGGAACTCGGTCGAGCCCCAGCCGGGCAAGAATCCAGCCGCCGATCAACCCCACCCACCAGCTTGCCAGGAATCCAACTTCCGAGGCATAAATCCGTTGGGGCCAGCCGAAGTTTGCATACCAAAATTGGTGAAATTTCAGCTTCGTGAAATACTCCGGTGAAATGGTGTAGCTCACTTGATCGTGCAGAATTCCATAGCACCCGGCCAACACTGCGCCCAACGCCGCAATTCCGAGCATAGCTGGTATCCGCTCACGGGCAATCACAGGATAGAAGACGTTCATGCCCCGATTCTACCAGGTGTGCCAATTCAGTTTGTAGAAGTTCGCATTTCATTAGCATATTTATAGCCCGCATGGTGGCAGATTAGTTGCATTCACCGCATATCTGATAATTATTAATCCAACTTCGTCATCATCGCCAGCGACAGTGGCTTTCTCGGCTTATCGCTAGCGCCGTACTTAACAGCCCGGTTCAAGTATGCTGGTGGTTCCGCTGGCGCCGACCAGCAGCACGATGCGAGCGATTGTCTGGATGGCCCAATTCGAGAATTGACGAACGGTACATCTGTATACTACCATGCTGCGTGCAAACTTTCGTTCTTTGGCAATTGAGTCATTTAACTTGAATCCTCGTGATCACGGTGCGCGCCGTCTGCCGCCACGCGTCGTGGTTTCCGGCGTACTTCGCCGTGCGCCGGAAACTGACGGCTTGCCAGCAACTGACGACTTATCTACATCGCTATGATTTTCTGTCACAGGGCGCATGGTTTCGCAAACTATTTGCGTTTGGGAAGTTAGCCGACGCACAAAGCCGCAATTCACGTTGCGGAAAACAAAACCGTTCGCCTTTTGTCTTAGGCCCCGATGATGGCCCGCGGGATTTTTCGACGGTTCTTCATCCATCGCCCGACAAAACAAATTCATTTTGGCGCAGAAAAAAATTCCCGCATTTTGTGTACAAAAATTATGACCGTTTCTGGGCAATGCATGGACAGATCTGCTGAGTTTTGTGCATTTGTTTGCTGACGACTCCGGTGACCGAAGCAAACGTTCGCCATCATGCCGGCAAGCGGACAATCGGAGAAGTTTCTCTCTCACCGAAAATCGGCATTCACCCCGCAAGTTAACTCCTTTAACCATGTTCTAATTGTTTTGATTGTGCTGCACGTCTAGCGGGCAAAAACGTGCTTGGTTTCCAGGCATTTTTCTGCGGCGGATTGCCAGCGAAAAAGAATTTCGGCTTGATGGAAAACTAATCTATCCCTCGCATGAAGTTGGTAATCGATTACCACCACACAACTTAGTTCCACGGACGAAAAATATGTTGGGCCTTTTGATGCGAACGCCGAGAGATTGGCACATGCATTGCAAACCAATGCTCACATCAAAAGCAAATTCAACGATTCAGTAAATCAGAAACAAAATAACGAAAGGAAAACGATCCGAAAAGCTTGAATGCTGCGAGGACAGGCGGAACCTTACTCCAGTAAACGCAAATCGCTGAAAACCCTGATGACTGTGCCGCTGGCCAAATCGTCGGGAATGTTTGGCGACAATCGCCTGTGAGCCTGAGTTGCTTTGCACGCCGTAACGGATTGTTTCCAGGATGAAACTCATGCCCGACTCGCACGCCTTGCCTGTAAGTGACCGGGAATTAGAACTTCACGTGATCAGCTTCTTGGAAGGCAAGCACGTTCCGGCGCTGCGGTATTTGGAAGTCCGGGCACAAGCAGGCGTCGTTACACTGACCGGCCGAGTTTATACCTTTTACGAAAAACAATTATGTAATCAAATTTGCCGCCGCGTAATAGGTGTGCGGCAGTTGATTAATGAAGTGGATGTCATTGGAACCATGCCTGGGGCTGCCGTTGTTGCCTAACGCTCCTCCCTCACTCCCCCGAGGGCGGCCCCAGGCCTCTTATTTTGTTGCGGTGATTGAAGGATGTGCGGTCTGTTAGAACTTCCGGAAGCAAGGTTCAACAGCCGACGTCCCATTCACCGCAACAAGTGAGGCAAGCTAAGCCGACCGTCGTTGTTGCCTGTGGAAGTGCAGATTAGGTTCCGCGCTGCGGCACAGGGGGCGGTAACTCTTCGGGCAAGGACTGAGCAATCTCCGCTGGCCGAATGTTTTCTTCCGTAAATATCGGAATGCTATTGCCAGCAGGCAATCGCGCAGTGTCCACTGCCCAGCCACGCGGAGTACCCTTCGAAGTAACGGGCCGCATCGATGCGATCGGCGCAATCCATGATAGTTTGCCCGACGCACTCGGTTGCTGGGCCATGTAATTTGCCAGGAGCGTGTGCGCATGCTGGAAATCGGGCAGGGCCGTGATGACCTGGTATTGCGCATTGGCGTTGGCCGCATCGAAGTGCCGCAATGCGGCGAGGAGTGTGGAAGCCGCCTGCGCGGAATCGGCCGGTTGCTGCTGCGTGGACGAATTCTGAGACGCGTCGTCGTGGGCTGTATCGGCAAGCGCCAAATCGCCGAGCGCCAAATAATGCCGCCAACTGTCGGCGGTTTGAAATTGCGCGAGGGCGTGGTTCAGTTTATCGGCGGCCGTGGCAATTTGTTGCCGCGTGGGGTGATGGTACCCGCCAAACGCCGGCACCGGCGCGCCGATAGTTTCCGCACAGCTCGCGGGACCGCCGCCGCAACCGCAGCAGCGTAGATCGATATTCAAATTGACATACGGTGCACACACGTGGACGTGGTGGCAATCCCACTCTACGCGCACACAGGGGGCGACGACCAAGTTCGGCCAGATCGCAACTTGAGCTTTGGCAGCCGCAGAGAAACAAACACCCAGCAGCATCACGCCGATCCACATCGTCGCCAAACTTACGCGCCGTTCCATGGTACACCTTCCTTTCGCCCATGCTATTTTACGCGGCGGGCGGTCGAAAGGGAGGGGCCAGGTTATTTCTGTCCTTCGCCTGTCGCGGGGTCGACATCATGCTGATCGGAACTGGGGTCCGCCGTCGGTTTGCCGCTGGCTGGCTGGAAATCATTCGTGGCTGGACTGATGGTTACGGGCTGCGTAAGGGTAATGGTTCCTGGCGTGCTAGCATCGAGTTGCAATGTGCCACTGCCTGGAACGTTATCCAGAATCAGTTGCGGCGAGGTTATCCTGACGGGCATGGTGCCGGAATTCGGCAGTGCCGCCCTGTTGGCGGAAAGCAAACCATTGAGCCGCTGCTGGATAACTTGGTTGCGGCTTTGGGCGCGGTCGGAAATTTCCTTTTCGAGTTTCTCCAGCCGCTCGCGCAGTTGCTGAAGTTCGTCCGATTCGCTTTTTTGCTGATCGTCGAATTGCCGGGAAAGTGTGTCTTTCAATTTTGCTTTGAGGGCCTCGATCTCGGATTTTTGTTGATCGGAAGGAGCGTCGCCGGACTTGCTGGTTAACGTGCGAATATCGTTGGCCAGGGCGTTAAGACGCTGCTGCAAGGCCTGGGTTTTCATCATTTGCTCGGCATCTTCGGTGTTGCGCCGCGCTTGTTCCTCGTAGCGTTTGCGTAATTCCTGGTTCCGCCGAGCCATGTCTTCACGTAGTTGCGATTGTACTGCGGTTTGGTCAGCAAGCCGGCGCTGCGTTTCCTCAAATTGCTTCAACACCTTTTCGAACTGCGGTTGCTGGGCGGCAGGCAGACTTTGAACTTGTTGAATCAGGTTGTTGTAGAGCTGCTGGGTGGTTTGCGCCTGCTGGAGTGCGGCATCGGTGTTGGATAATCGTTTGGAGGCATTGGATAATTGCTTGGCGGCATCGGTCAAAGCGTCGGAGGCAGGCTGGAGAGCGTCGGAACTATCGAGCTGGGTAATTAAGGCATCAATCTGCGGGAAATCTTCTTTGGGTGCGGTGACGATCAGGTCGTTGATGTGCCTGTCATCCGATAAATTCCAGTTGGCACCCGCGCCGGGTTTGGACAACGCTTCTTTGAATGTCGCCATCAGCGAGTTGTAAACGTCGTTGGAATTGGCATGTTTCAGCTGAAACGTGTGGATTTCGAATTTGTGGCGGCCGGCCGAGCTATTTGTGCCTGAGCTTCCTCCTCCTCCTCCGGAACTAATCGTTGCTTTACCGCCGTCGATGGTAAGGGTTCCGTTCCCCGCGCTCATGGTTGCTCCGTTGGGCGCGACTAATGTTGCGGTGGCGGGAGCGCCTGGGCCAACTGAGGATCGCCCTCTTCGAGCTGGTGCTGAGGCAGTGGGGTTTTTCGTTTCGGTTTGGTCGAGTTTCAGCAGCAGCGCTTCGGCCTTGGCGCACTCTTCCGGCTTGCCGCGAATAATGAGCGAGTTGGTTCGCTCGTCGGGAACAATCGTCAGATTGCCAGGGATCAGGCTGCGTAATTGCTGCGCCGAGGTTTCAGCATCGGCGTTCTTCAATTCCAAAATTTTTAACTCGTCCTCTGACTTTTTACCGCCATCGTTCAAGAGCGCTGGACGGGGAATTACAGAAGGAGCCATCGGTGTCGTTGGAGCGACGAGATAGGGCGCACCCGAAGGGGGCACTGGCGTACCAGGTGTGGGCGCAACTGTGGGCGTTGCGGCGCCAGGAGGCACCGCAGGAACAGCCGGCGGTGGCGATGTTGCCGCTGGAAAAGCATCTTCGCCCAGTAAATAGGCTGCAGACGATAAGCCGTACATCAATACGGCCAGCGTGGCGACGTGAATCGTTGTAAGTTTCATGGTTTGGACTCCTGCGTGGGCGGAACAGGTGTGGACGGGACAGGATTCGGGTGATCGGATTTGGTTTGCTGCGGCGCTTCGGTGCCTGGACTTCGGATAGGCGAGTTGCCGGAGGAGGTTTGCTGGCCGCCGGCAGGTGCCGACGACTCCAGGCCTTTTAGCGCCGACAAACGGTTTTCCAGCTCGGTGATTTGCGATTGTAGCTGTGAAATCTGCAACGCCAGGTCGTCATTGTCCCAGGCGGATGCTGACGGGCCATCGATAAAACCAGAGAAATCTGCCGCGCCGGGTTGATCGCCCAGTGGCGTTTCCGCCGCCAACGGATTGGGCATATTAAAACTTTGCTGCGCGGGTCCGGGGACGGTTTCTGCGCTTGGCCAGAATCGGAATACAACCATTGCGGCTGCAATCACGGCGGCACTTAAAGTTGCCGCTGCGGCAATTCGGCTGCGTGTTGTCGACGGCCAATAGCCAGTGAGCAGGACAGAAGCGGCGCGCCGCAGGCATTGTGGGATAGAGCGATTGTGCCATGCGGCGCGCCGCGGGGGGTTCGAATCGGTCTTTTGTGAAACAAGCGTCACGACCGCCGCCGGCAGCAATACGGCCTCCGGCTGCCGCAAATGCGCCAAGCATTGTTCCAGCAAATGGGTGACTTCCTGGGCGGTTTGAAAACGGTCGTCGGGATTTTTTTCGTGTAGTTGGCCAATCAGGGCGACAGCCAGGGCGGAATTTCCGGATTGATTTCGCGAATGCCATGCGGCTGGGCATCGCAAATTCGGTGCAGAGTGCCGTAACTGGTTTCAGCCCGAAACGGCGGCCGGCCCGTGCACATGGCATACATTACGCTCGCGAGGCTGAACAAATCGCTGCGAGAATCGACCAATTCGCCGCGCGCTTGCTCGGGCGACATAAACTGCGGCGTGCCGGCAATCACACCGGTCCGCGTGAGGCTGGCGTCATCGGCAGCACGGGCCAGGCCAAAGTCGGTAATTTTCAAGCGCTCCACGCCATCTTCCAGCATGATGTTGGCGGGCTTAATATCGCGATGCACTAATCCTTGGGCATGGGCGGCGGAAAGCCCGGCCGCAATTTGCACGGCCACGCGCAAGATTTCCGAAACCCCTAGCGGGCCGTGGGCATCGAGCCGTTTTTGCAACGACGAGCCGCGCAAGTAAGGCATGACGAAATAGGGCAGGGGCCCGGAATCCGCCACGGCATGAATGGCCACCACATTTTCGTGCACGACCGAAGCCGCTGCCCGCGCTTCACGGGCAAACCGTTGCCGAGCGGCGCCGCTGGTGGCCAGTTGTGGAGCAAGTACCTTGATGGCCACGTAGCGGTTCAGGGCCGGATCGAGCGCCTTTAGCACCACTCCCATGCCGCCTCGCCCGACAACACCGGCGATTTCGTAACCCCCCAACCGTCCCAACATTCGCGGATCGTCGGTGGGAGCGAGGCTGGAAAGCACACTATCGACCGATTCGCGTTGCGCGGCATTCGCAGCTTCTGATTCGGCACTTGAATTTCGATTTCCAGAGGTAAAGCTAGAAGCGCCCTGACCCCGATCCTCTCCTGAAACCAGCGGCAGAGCAGCATCGGAACTAAGGTATTTGCGCGCCAATTGCCAATCGGTTTCCGCCGCGGCGCTCGATTCCAGCGCTTGGCGGCAATTCGCGCAGGTTTCCAAATGCGCTTCGAATGCCGATCGCTCCTCGTCGCTGAGCGAATCGCTCAGGCAGCCTTCAATGCGCTGCAAATCGCAAGTTTGTCGGGAGTTGTTCATGGGGTGGATGCTTCGCTCTAACTGAATTCACACGGCGATTGCGAAAATCTGACAGCGCTGGTCGCCGATTTTATTCTTCCGCTGTTTCGGCCTCGTCGTCAAATTCGCAAACTTTTTCCTTCAGCCACCGCATAATTCGGCTGCGGGCTGCGTAAATTGCACCGCACGAAAGCTCCAGCCGCTTTGCGGTTTGCTCGACGGTTAAATTTTCGACGGCCGTTAGCCAGAAGGCATTCCACGTGGCGGGACGAAATTCATGGCGAATTTGCTCGGCAGCCCAACGAAACACTTCCCGGCGTAGTTCCAGGCGAACCACCTCGGAATCGGAAGCCAGGGCAGCCTGCTCGTTTAAGTTTTCCATCACCGTCGGATCGCCGGTGGCCCGATCGGGGGCGGCACGGGTCAGGGCATTGATAATCTGGTTTTGAGCAATGCGATGCAGCCACGTGCGGAATTTTGCCCGCGTGGGATCGGTTTGCCAGCGGTCGATGGCTTTGGAGATGGCCGTGAGTACCTGCTGCGAAAGGTCTTCGGCGTCGGCATGCTGCAGGCCCCGGCGGAGTGCCAACCGATATACCACGGGAGTGTAAATGTTCGCAAACTCTTGCCACGCAGCCTGATCGGCGCGGTCGGTCAACCGCACGAGCAAGCTCGGCCGCGTTTCTGGCGATGGGCTCATAGGCGTGTGGCGCAGGGATGGGCTTCTTATAACATACACACCTGGAATGCTGCTTTCTGACACTGACGCCGGAAAAAACTTGAAGTATGCTGTCAGACAATTCGGCAGTTCCGTGAAACTTTTGGTCGTTTTCAAGTTTTTTCAGGAGGCTTTTATGGTCGTTACTACTGGCAACGAAGTCGAAGGGTACAAAATCACATCCTATATCGGCCTGGTGCGGGGAATTGTGGTCCGGTCCCCTAATATCGCACAGGGATTGATGGGCGGGCTAAAGGCCATTGTCGGGGGCAACATCGAATCGTATGCCCAGGTGTGCGAGCATGCCCGGGAAGAAGCCTACGAACGGATGGAGCAACATGCGGCCGAGCGGGGTGCAGATGCCGTGATCGCCGTGCGCTACGACACCACGGAATTCATGCAGGGCGCTACCGAAGTGCTGTGCTATGGCACGGCGGTCAAGTTGACTCGTTAACCGTCTCATCGGTATTTTGCCCGGCCGAAACGTGCGCTCCGATTTCGAAGCACGCTGGCCCCATCCGGCGACAATCGACCACTTCCACACTCAGCATTTGGCCGCTACGCAGTAGCATCCGCATTTGCTCGCGCGGATACAATTGCTCGCTGTGCAAAAAAGCGATTCCATCGCGCGAGACATTGGCAATATACACATTGTGCCAGGAGGCCTCGCGCTGCAAGCTGGGCAACGCCGATTGATATTGCAGTCCGGCCCGATTTTGGAAGCTTCGGCAATGCACGCGCTGGTAGCGCCTGCGTTCGTCGTTGGCCGCGGGTGTGGTCCCGCGCTTCTCAAAGTTGGCGCGTTCCTCCGGCGGCAGCTGTACCTGGCAGGGAAACGAATCGATTAGGGCTGCAAAACTTTCCCTTCGATCATCGTGCTCCAACATTGAATCATCTCCTGGTCGAAACCTGAACCGGCCTGTTTTTTTAAATATGCCAGCACCTCGCCGACCGCATTGCTTTTGTGATACGCGCGATTGCTGCGCATGGCGTCGAACACGTCGGCAATGGCGCAAATCCGCGCCCAAGGATGAATTTCATCGGTCACCGAACCCACCGGGTACCCGCTCCCCTGGCAGCGCTCGTGATGCTGATAAACCATCATCAACGCCCCCCAAGAAATATCGTTGCGGAGGCACAATTCCGCAAATCCGCACCGGGGATGTTCCCGGATCACACCCATTTCTTTTTCATCCAGCCGGTCGGGTTTTTCCAAAATGCGAACCGAGATAAATCGTTTCCCGACATCGTGCAGTAGTCCGCCTTTGGCGATTTCCGAAAGTTCCGCCGGGTTGTTGAATCCCAGTTCACGGGCCAACATAATCGAGTACGTCGCCACGTGAGTCATGTGAGTGAACGTGGAGTAATCGTGCAGCATTAGTGTTACTAAATCGCTCAAAACATAATCATTGCCGTGGAACAGTTGGGTCAGTTCCTCGCCAAACTCATGGGCAATGGTGGTGATTTGATCCGGATCGCCGCTATGCAGCGCATCGTTAAACGTTACTCGGGCGGCATCTTTCAGCAGTTGCAACCTTTGTCCCACGGGAATGCGTTGGTCGTTCAGTACGTTTTGCTTGAGATGTTCCCGATAAGCTTTGGCGGTGTTGGTGGGAATGTATAAGGTTTGCACGCCATGTTCTAAGAGCCGCTCAAAATCGGCACTCGTGCAGGGCACGTTCTGCTGGCGATACAATTTGGCGGGACGGTCGCCTTCGGGCGGAAAATAGAGGTCGAAATCTAGGTTCGTGGCCGAACGCAAAGTTTCCACCGCGATGGGCATTAAGCCATCGTTCTTCAGCAACGAATTGAGAGCGTTCACCACCGACAACCCTCTGCGTGCGACTGCCCCGAAAGAGAAAACCATTCTGCTGGCTTATTGGGTTGTGTCACAGCAGCAGCGTGCGGAACTTTATCCAGCGCAGAACTCAACTGCTATGGCACAATCAATTGAGGATATCTACGTTACTGGCAGCCGAGGTCAAACCAGCCCGGCCGGAAGATCGGAGTGGCGCGACTGTTCGTTTTATTCGCTCCCAGGCAAGTCCCAGGTGGCGATTTTTTACGAACCCTAATTGCCAGTTGCCAAATAGATAAATGAACCAGTGGTAACGCTCGAACTGCATTCCGCCCGATTTCGATTTGCCGGCGTAGCCCTTCAAATGCACCGAGGGAACAGAGCCCGTCCGGTGCTCCTCGCCCACGGGCAATTCAATATCCACCTGACACGCCGGGAATTGCCCACACCGCCGCCGGATGGGCCGGAGCGATCCAAGTAAAGCGATTGTAGCCATTGCCAATCCAAGTGGGTTGCAGGGGACCGGCAAAGGGATCAATACCCGACGCTGGCCGGAGATTGGAATAGCCATACCATTGCATCGCAGCGATGCGTGCGCGCCGTTGGTTGGCTTCGAACTCGGCGGCCGCGCGAACGCCGTTTTTGGGATCGTCGTAGCGGCGCATTGCCTGTTCGTAAAACCACATTTCTGGCGTGGCGGCAATTTCGCCCGGCGAAATGATCGGAATGCTGCTGGTGGCGCTCGACGGCTTGACCGCATTGGCGGGAGTGGCCGATTGCACGCGCAGCGGCTGCGGAGCATCATCGGCACGAAGGTTTTTTGCCACCCAGGCACCGCTCAAAACGGTCACTATTGCTACGGCAGCGACACAGTCCGGCCAGGCAGTCTTCATGGACGAAATTCTCCGGCAAAAGGAATCCACAGTTGCGAACTGCAAACGCGCATGGTTTGCAAATTGCAAATCACTCAGCGGGCTTCGTGGGCAGCACTATATCTCGATTCGGACGGCACGGCCGGCAAAATTAGCGCGGTTTGGCACGCGGCGGCGATCCAGCTGGCAGTGATTCGATTATGCCGGTCTGGTAAACTTTGCCGGTACGTAGCAACTCAGGCGGTGTTTTACGTTTTCCAAACACAAAGGAAATTAGCATGCAGAAACTCATTCTTCTAACGACGTTGCTCGCGGTTGGTTTGATCGTTGCCGGTTGCAATAACAGCAACGACAAGACCGTCGATGCAGCAAATAAAATGATGGAAGATGCACAGAAGCAAAATGCAAAACTGATGGATGCCGCCACCGACCAAATGAAGGCCGGCACCGAAATGATGAAAGCCGCCACTGACTCGGTGAAGCAACAAACCGATGCCGCCAATACCCCCGTCGCAAAAACGATGGATGGTGCGAACAAATCGATCCAAGACGCCCAACAGTCGCCGCAAAAATAGGGTACCCCCGCGACAAGTGCTCTCTGGGATTCGCGGCGCCGACTTTCAACCAGTCCAGGGATTGTAACCCATGGGCTGGTTGCATTTTTCGCGCACCATCTAGGCGCTTTCAGCTCAACTTTTTGGGTCGTGGCACGCGGCCACTATGGCGACGGCGTTTGCCGCGGCCGTGTCCATTTTCGTCGGCGTGGAAATCGACCTCGCCTACTTTTTTGCCCATCGAATCGCGCATTTTCGTAATGCGATCTCGGATGACGCCGGCACGTTCAAATTCCAACGCTTCTGCGGCGGCATACATCTCGGCTTCCAACTCGCCGAGGTACTCCTCCGTAATGTATTGGGCTTCGTCGGTACGGCCCACCGCGGCATTGGCCCGAGCGTGAGCGGCGGCTTCGGCTTCAATGCCATCGCGGATGGCTTTTTGAATGCTCACCGGCGTGATTCCGTGCTCGCGGTTGTATTGTTCTTGCATGGCGCGGCGGCGATTGGTTTCCTCAATGGCGTTTTGCATGGAATTCGTAACCGAGTCGGCATACAAAATAACGGTGGCATCCACGTTGCGGGCTGCGCGGCCGATAGTTTGCAACAGCGAAGTTTCACTGCGCAAAAAGCCTTCTTTATCGGCATCTAAAATCGCCACCAGCGACACCTCGGGCAAATCTAATCCTTCACGCAGCAAATTGACGCCCACCAGCGCTTCGAACCGCCCGATGCGCAAATCTCGCAACAATTCGACGCGCTCAAAGGCATCCAGCTCACTGTGCAGCCATTTGCATTTCACGCCCTGCTCGGCCAAGTAGAACGATAAATCTTCTGCCAGCCGCTTCGTGAGCGTGGTCACCAACGTCCGCTGTCCGGCGGCAGACCGTTTTTTGATGGCTTCCAAAAGATGCGGCACTTGGCCGCGCGCCGGATGAATTTCGATTACGGGGTCCAACAAGCCCGTCGGGCGAATCACTTGCTCCACAAATTCCCCGCCGGCTTGCTGCAGTTCGTATGGCCCCGGCGTGGCGGAAACGTAAATCACTTGGTTGATTTTCTTTTCCCACTCCTCGAATTTCAGCGGGCGATTGTCGAGCGCGCTGGGCAAGCGGAAACCGTGCTCTACCAGCGTGCTTTTGCGGCTGTAATCGCCGGCGAACATGCCCCGCACTTGCGGCACGGTAACGTGCGATTCGTCGACAAACAGCAAAAAATCGTCTGGGAAAAAATTGTACAGCGTATCAGGAGTGCTGCCCGGCGGCCGGCCGGAAAGCGGGCGGCTGTAATTCTCGATGCCCGGGCAATAGCCCATCTCTTGCATCATTTCGATATCGAACCGGGTGCGGGCGGCCAGCCGCTGCGATTCCAGCAGCTTGTTATGATTTTTGAATTCTTCCAGCCGGTCCTCTAATTCCTTTTTGATGCTATCCACCGCGGCGTGAATGCGCTCTTCGGGCATCACGAAGTGCTTGGCCGGATAAATGTAGACGGTTTCCAGCCGTTCGATGGTTTCGCCGCTGGTGGGATTGATGATCGACAGCTTTTCGATTTCATCGCCCCAAAACTCGATGCGATAGGCGTATTCTTCATAGGCAGGCCACAACTCCACGCAATCGCCCCGCACTCGAAACTTTGTGCGGGCGAATTCAATGTCGTTGCGTTCATAATGAATGTCGACCAGTTTTCGCAGCACATGGTCGCGGTCGGTCTGTTCGCCCACGCGCAATCCGACCATCATGCTGCGATAATCTTCCGGCGAGCCCAAGCCGTAAATGCAAGAAACGCTGGCCACGATGATGACATCTCGCCGGCTGACCAGCGCGCTGGTGGTGGCCAGCCGTAACCGATCAATTTCCTGATTGATCGAGGCATCTTTCTCGATATAAATATCGCGCTGTGGAATGTACGCTTCGGGCTGGTAGTAGTCGTAATAACTGACGAAATAATGAACGGCGTTGTGGGGGAAGAACTCCTTAAACTCGGAATAAAGTTGCGCCGCCAGCGTTTTGTTGTGCGACAGCACCAGCGTAGGCCGCTGCACGTTCTGGATGACGTTGGCCATCGTGAACGTTTTGCCCGACCCGGTTACGCCCAACAGCACTTGTTGTTTGCGGCCGGCGCGCAATCCATCGATAAGTGCCGCAATGGCCTGCGGCTGATCACCGGCGGGTTGAAACGGGCTGGTAAGCTGAAATTGCACGCCGCGCTCCTACAGTTCCGTTAGAGTTTGCCGAATCCTTCATTTTAGCGCGGTTACGAGAGCTTGGCCACGGCCAAGAGTAGCTCAGTGGGTTTCTCGGCCGATTCAATTAGGAGCGCAGGGCCTAAAAAGCGTTAATTACAGTGATTACAACCAATTTGCTCTTCGCTGCGAATGTTAACGGGTGCGAGTGACTTTTTCATCATAGAGTCAATCGCCGCATGCCAGTATTTGTCGAGCGGCTCTTTGCCCACTAGCCAACGCTCCTGCCACGGTGCTGGCTTGACCGGTGTTGTCGGTTGCCTCGCCCGCAAAAAAAAGAGTGTTTTCGATGGGTTTCGCCAGCTGCGCGCGAGCTGCACTGCCGTTGACCATTTCGTAACTATAGGCGCCCCGCGAGAATGGATCGGCCGGCCAATTATGCGTGAGAACTTTGTCCAATAGCACGGTGAGTTTTTGCTTGCTCAAGCCGAAAACGTGGCTCACCGAATCAAGCGCGGCTTCCACAAGTTCTGCTTTCGAAAGGTCCGAAAGCACATTTGCTCGTGGTCCGCCCGCCCAGGCAGTCAAAATGGGCAATCGCAGAGGCAGCATCGTCCAAATTGTTGGGAATGTGGCCTGGGTGTCGTGAAAAAATACGGCGTCTTTTAGATTGCCGGCCAGCGTTTGGTGGCGCACCAACCGCCGGTCTTCCCAAAACGGCTCGTGAAACTTGAGAACCAATTTGACGACTGGGCCAAAACCAATCCGCATGGCGGCCTCACGCTTTTGGGGCAAATTGGGAGAGAAGCGGACGGCGCCGTTGGTCTTGGGCGGGAGTTGCAAGATGCCAAGCGGCAGTGTGGTGATTGCAAATCTTGAACAATAAGTTTTCCGCCCATGACCGACGCAAGATATTTCCACGCTGCCCGGCTTCCATTTCACGTCTGACACAACACGTTTCAATACCACTTTTACATTTTTGCGTTTTGCACCCGCGTATAAATGTTCCATCAGAGAGCCATAGCCGGCTTGCAAACGAAACTGCTTTTCGTGTTCCAGATCAGCCAATCCTTCTTGTTCTTCGGCCAAAGACTTAGCGCTGATGCGCTCCGGATCTGCTGCATCAAAACCTTCGACAAACGTGGTTGCCATGCGGCGAGCATGCGCCAGTCCACGGCCTTGGCAATGCTTCCGCAAGTATTGGGCAAAGCTCATGTCGTGCGGGCCGATTCTTGCCAGGCCTGCCATCACTTTGTTCAATTCGTTGGAGGCGTCATTCGAATGGATTAGCTGCTTGCCGCGTCGCTCCCATTGTTGAAATGGCACATCGTGGGCAACCAGCTTTGCTCGGCGGATCAGGTTCCACGTCGCCGGTGGACTTCCATGTACAAATTCGGCGCCCAATTCGACGGGCATTCCAAATGCAGGATCGTGAAGCGTTAAAATCCGGCCGCCGATGCGCGGCCGCGCTTCCAATACCAGAACGGAGCGACCTGCCTCAGCCAAATCGTAGGCTGCGGCCATTCCCGCCGCGCCCGCCCCCACGATCACGACATCGGTCTGTTGCCGAGCAGCCTGATCCGACGATGCCATCTCTTGTGCCTTTGCGATTTGACTGCAGAGCGAGCTGACGCTTCATCCAAGCAGTTCACTTCTGAACGACGCTGGGGGCGCTAATCGGCAATACGTAAGCTTTCAACCGTTCCAGTGTTTTGGGGCCGATGCCGCGGACATGCCGCAAATCGTCGACGGCTTGAAACGGGCCGTGCTGCCGACGATATTCCACAATCCGTTGTGCCAATGTTTGGCCGATTTCCGGAATCGTGATGAGCTCCGGCCAGTCGGCCGTGTTGACGTCGACCTTGAAGCCGGCAGTCACATGATCGGCATGGTCGATTTCGATTAGTCGGCCTCGCAGACCGCCTTGCGCGATGAAGTAAATAGCCAATGCCAGCAGCGCGAACAAACAAAAACCGGCAACCACCGCCTGATCGGCACGGCGCAAAAGCCAGGGGGAAATCGCCGGCTTGGATGGTTGATCGTCTGGCATGGCACGTTCGATCTGAATTCACTTCTTCCGCCGTGACGCAAATCTGATTATGCTGCGCTAAGCTCTACTGTAGTATCTGACCGCTTGTACAGACGTGAGAATCAGGCGTTTTTCAGCTCGCTGTGCCATCGGGTAGCCCATGCCGAAGGAATTTCATCAAACCGAGTGGGATGACGTTATCGCCGATGAATGCAGGCGGCTGATTCGTGCGGCGGTTTTGGAAGACTTGGACCGCGGCCAAGATTGGACCACTGTTAGCCTCGTGCCAATGGAAGCGACAGGTCAGGCAGCGCTGGTGGCGCGGCAAGCGGGCGTAATCGTCGGCTTGCCGGCCGTGCAATTGGTCATTGACGAAATGGACCGCCGAATGCGTTTTCTGCCCGCCGCCTCGGCGAATGGCAAGGTCATCCGCGACGGCCAAACGATCCAGCCAGACGCCAAGTTAGCGATGATTACAGGTCCAGCCCGAAGTTTGTTGACGGCGGAACGATTGATTTTGAATTTTATCGGCCGGTTGTCGGGCATCGCCACGCTGACCAAGCGATTTGTCGAAGCGGCGGCCGGCACAAAGGCTCGCATTTACGATACGCGAAAAACGACGCCTGGTTGGCGGCGGCTGGAAAAATACGCGGTTCGGCAAGGCGGCGGACAGAACCATCGTACAGGATTGTTCGATGCGATTTTAATCAAAGATAATCATTTGGCCCTGGGAGGGACAGTAGTCGGAGCCGCACGTTTTTCGCCGATCGAAGCGGTACGACAGGCGCGGCAATTCATTGCGGAAAGCTTCCCCGACGATGATCCGCGGCGGCAAATGATCGTGGAGATCGAAGTCGATTCGATTGCTCAACTCGAGCCAGTCTTGCGGGAGCGGCCTGACATCATCCTGTTGGACAATATGTGCTTGGAAAACTTGCGCGCAGCCGTGGCGCTTCGAAATCATTTAGCATCAGGCGTCGCCTTGGAAGCCTCCGGGAGAGTGACGCTGGAGACGGTCAAAGCGATTGCTGAAACAGGCGTCGATCGAATCAGCGCAGGGTCCCTGACCCACTCGGCCACGTCGCTTGATGTGGGGTTGGACTGGCTTGAGAAATCGCACTGAACCGCAAAAAATCTGCCCGTCCTCGGTAGTGGAACAATTTGAGTTTTACATGGCCGAATTGCCCAACTGACGCAATCGGGCTACGTTTAATTTGTCCCACGACCTTCCCCGAGCCGAGGCCGCACGATGTAGTTTGCCATATGTTTTCTTTTCGCAACGTGGGTTGCTGCTTTTTCCAGCGATCCTGCCGGGGCTGTGTCCCTTCGCTGGCATTCTCGCGGCGGGTTTGACTCAGGCCGCACTCAAAGTATGGTTTTAATGCCACAGTACCTTGGGGAGGGGTGCTGGGGCGTTGGCGCGGCGGGGCAAGCTGGGAGCGTGAGGGGACCCTGCCGCGCCGTTTTTTGCGCAATTCCAATTGCAGGGTGGTTTGCTAATTCGTCGATAGATTGCTGCCGCTTTGGCATCTAAATCCTTCTGATCGAAATTCATTGCCATGCGGTCACAAGTTCCCCTTCGCCGTGGTTTCACGCTGATCGAGGCCACGCTCGCTACCACCATTGCCGCCATCGCCGGCACTGCGCTGCTACAGGGAGTGTATGGCTCATTGGAAACCACCAAAGCCGCGCAGCAGCAACTAATCGCTGCCGGCTTGGCACAGCAAATGATGGACGAAATTGCCGGCAAAATGTACTGCGCCGTCCGTAACCAACCCTACGAAACCACGCTTGGTCCATCGTCTGCCGAGCAGGCCGGCCCGGGCCGATCGCAGTACAACGACATCGACGATTACAACGGCATTCGCAACACGCCGCCTGCGGATCCTTGGGGCATTCCGATCGGAAACGACGATGGCCAAGGGGGCACGCGATATTCCAGCATGCGTGATGCCAGCTTTCTCTCCTCGTGGCGTTGCGAGGTCGACGTTTATTACGTCAGCGCCACCGATTTGCAAACCAAGCTTTCGGCCAGCCAAACCAGCGATTACCGCATAGTGGAAGTGCGTTTGTATGTCACCGATCCCAACGGCGCCAGCCGAAACTTAGTGACCCTCAAGCGCGTGTTCGCTTACGTGCCGACGATCTAACACCGTCTGAACGGGCCGAGCCAAACAATGCGAAATCGAATTTCGAATCGAATTCAATTACGCCTTCGCCGCGGTCTTACGCTGGTGGAGTTGATGATCTCCATCATGATTTTGTCGGTCACCGTAGTGGCGCTGGTAATGATGTTTCGAGCCGTTGAAATCAGCTCCGAATACAGCCAGGGATACGGCACTGCCACACAGCATGCCCGGGTGACGCTAGATCGCCTGGACCGAGCAATTAATCAGGCATATGCGAATGTCAGCTATTGCGGCGCATGGATCGTGTCAACCACGATCGGAAGCTATACCTTCCCCGACACATTAGTGGTTTGGCGTCCGGCCAGTGGAACACCGGCCAATTCCAGCGGAGCCCCATTGGCCAGCGAGCTCGATATTTTTTGTCCTGATCCGGCGGCGGCCAATCAACTGGTCGAAATTACGGTCCCCAACGATACCAGCACGATGCCTTCGCCCAGCAACGCGGCCACGTTCAAATCGTACATCAGTGGTTTGAAGACCGAAAGCGGAGTGAACAAGGTGCAATTGACCAACTTGCTGCACACGACGGCGGTAACCGGCAGCTCGCAAACGTTTGGCGCCGTGCGGTTTGTCGTGCAATTGAGTCCCAGCGATGCCAGTTACAGTTCATACCAATCGGGCAGCACGACCTTTCAAAACTTGCCGTGGGCGCAGAGCATGTGCAGCCCCAGCACGGGTTTGCGGCAGGTGTGGGTTCGCACGGAATTGCAACTCATTCCCTATGGCCAATGGCTGGTAACCAATGCAGTGGCCGAGCAAGCTGTGCCATTCTTTGGATCGTGCGCTTATTACTACGAGATGACCCCGTGATGTTCCTGCCAAACAACGCGATGCAATCAGAATCTAAGCGCGCTCACACTGGCAGCCATTTTCGTTCCCCAGCGTCTGGGCGGCGCGGCATTTCGGTAGTGGTGGTGTTGGGCCTGATCGCCATCACCATGGCCATGAGCTACGGTCTCATGCGCAGCCAATCGACGACGTTGCGCATTCAACAGAATGCCAGCCGCCAAGATTTAGCGCGGCAAGACGCCATGGTGGGTTTATCTGTCGCCATTCACAACATGGAACAAAGCAGTTGGGGAGGCGTCGGCACGACTATTTCCGGCACTCTCAGCAGTCACGACAGTTATTCGGTGACCTACACGGCCGGCGATAGTTCTCTGACCAGCAGCAGCTCCAATTATTCCGAGTATCCATACCGCTTGACGCTGGTTTCCACCGGCACGTCGATCGATCCCAATAATTCTCAATCGCACGCCACGCACAAATTGCAGGCCGTCATGCGGCTCATTCCGCGCAATACGGTCAGCGGCCCCTCCGACTTGGCGACTATTCCTAATTACACCTTGTACCAAAGTAAAAACGACACCTTTCAATTCCAAGTGCCGGTGCAAGTGAAGGGCAAAGTGCGCGTGCAAGGCACCGTGACGTTAGGCAGCGATTACTCTTGGACCACCACCATTTCCAATCAATATCTGGGCGATTTGAATCTGATGCGCCTGGCGGCATTGTCCGATTATCGACCCTTCACCGGCACGTTGGAGTTGTCATTCAATCAAAACAACAGCAGCGTACAAAGCTGGCTGACCGGTACGCTGGGAGTTTCGCTGACCAACAACACCACAACGGGCATGTCGTCGCAGTGGACGTTTCCCAACTCGGTTAGCACTTATCGGCTGTATACGGGCGGACCGTCTTACACCGTGCAAACTGCGCCCACAACCATTACAAGCACGCTGCAGGCCAATCCGGTAACTAATCCACTGGGTTTGTACTATCAGTCGAGCGATGTGACGTTGGGGAATAACGCGACCATTCAGGGAACTTTAATCGGCGGCAGCCATGTGACGATAAGCGGCACCGGCGTTTCGCTGACGCCGGTCGATTTACTTCCCTTGCAAGGATCGACGAATAAGCTTCGCTTGCCGACGTTATTATCGAACAACGATTTGGTCGTCAGCAGCGGCGGTGCGCCCACCATGATCGGCCTAGTCGCCACGTTCAGCAAGTTCGATTTTCAAATGTGCGCGCAAGCCAAAGTGGCTTCGCTGCAAGGGAACCTGGTCGCGCCAAAGATTATTCTGGAAGGGCGCAACGAATTTGACATTTCCAGCGTGTGGTGGACTACCCTTTACAATTTATTCAAAGCTCAATTGGGGAATTCACCCAGTAATCGGATTTCGTATTTTCCAATTTATATGAACAACCTGGGAGTACTCATGGCACCCAGTGTTACGTTCTTGCCGCCAAGCAATCCGGTGACTTATGTTTGGCCCACCAATAACGTCACCATTTATACCGCCGCCGCCGGTGATGGCGGCCTGCGCTGGGAACTGGTGAGCTGGCTCG
>DASRSD010000149.1 GCA_035656635.1 Pirellulales bacterium | reverse complement strand
CAAGCACCAAAGCATCCAAGAAGTCTTCCGCTGCAGACGGCAAAGGAACAACTCCAGCTGCCACCACCAATGCTAATAAAACTTCAATGAACGACGCCAAATAGTGTGCCGCTATATTGAGTCTTGTTAGCTGAATAAAGCGGGGATAGCCAAAAGTCACTCATTTTTTGACCAATTCGATCGCATTCAGTTCCTGATTCTGCGTGAATGTTCTTCGTTTTTGGATTCCCTTCACGTCAACGGCTTGCTACCGGCTTTGGCCTAGGGTATATTTAACGCGACGGGATTTGCGGCCGCTTGCAGCCTTCAGAACTGCTAAAGTGCCATCGCGTGGTTGGTTTTTCACAATAGAACAATAGCGCGATTTAGCTTAAGCGAGAAACCCTGAAGCCGCTCTAGGCAGTTGTGCCCTGAGTGGCTTTTTCGTTTGTTGCTTCCCGCAGCTTTCCGGTGAGAGATTAATTTGGTCCTTCACAGGGGAGCGCAGTCGTCGCTTCAAAAATATATGAGCGCTGAGCAACAAGCAAAAAGCAAATCGTTTAAAAGTCCGCCGGATTCAATTGCCAGTTCCGACGAACCAAAACATGGACAAAACGGCAGAACCACTATGGATGCTAGCGTTGCCGCGAACGCTGCCTTGTCTGCTGTATCGGCTGGTCCTTCGACATTAGCGGTTCATGCCGGCGAAGATCGGCAAAAGGTAGCCCATTCCATTACCGACCCGATTTTTCTTGCATCGACTTACACATTTGCCAATACGCAGTCAGTTATTGATTACATCGAGCAGAAGCAACCACGCGAGGAGTATGGGCGTTACGGTAATCCCAGCGAACGTGTGGTAGAGCGTAAATTGGCGTCACTGGAAGGAGGCGAATCGGCGTTGGTGTTTTCTAGCGGCATGTCGGCACTGGTCGTGCTGTTATTAACCAAGCTCAACTCAGGCGATGAAGTGGTTTTCTTCGACGAGTGTTACCATCGCAGTCGCGAATTTTGTAGTAAGCATCTTTCACGATTTGGCGTTGTTACACGCCAGGTGCCAGCTTGCGATTACGCAGCGATGGAAGCCGCAATTACATCGCACACCAAACTTCTGATTAGCGAGTCACCGACCAATCCACATTTGAGCATTGTTGACTTAAATCGCTTTGCAGATCTTGGCCATCGTCACGGCGTAGAAACATTGATCGACGCCACGCTAGGTACGCCCTTCAACATTCGGCCGCTCGCCGCCGGAATTGATTATGTTTTACATTCCGCGACAAAATACTTGGGTGGGCATAACGATTTGCTTGCCGGTACCTTAATTAGTACCGCCGAAAAATTGGAACCGGTCCGCAAGCTTCGCGGAATTACAGGAGCTGTAAACTCACCGCACAACGTTTATTTGCTGGAGCGAGGATTAAAAACTTTCGAGTTACGTATGCAACGTCATAACGAAAACGGATTGGCTGTAGCGCGGTTCTTGGCGGACCATCCCCGGATCGAAAGGGTATATTATCCCGGCTTGCCTTCTCATCCATATCATGAAGTCGCGAAGCGCACGATGCATGGTTTTGGCGGCTTAGTCACGTTTTTGGTTCGCGATGCCGATTGGCAGCAAACGGCTCGCATTGTCGACAGCGTGAAAATTCCGCGCATTGCTCCCAGCCTGGGCGGAGTAGAGTCGCTAATCGAGCAGCCCTTGGTTATGAGTTACTACGAGTGCACACCGGAAGAACGACGTCAATATGGCATTCCCGATAATATGATTCGATTGGCGTGCGGGATCGAGAATTCGGTGGACCTGGTCGCCGATCTGAAGCAAGCGCTAGAACAATAGGGACGGTACGTGTCATTTGTTCTGTTTGGTGTTAAAGTCCACATTCAGCAAGCCCGGATAGTAACACAAAGAATGTTCTACACATGGAATTCCGCACCCGCGCCATTCATGTGGGCAACGAACGCGACGCGCAAACCGGCGCAATTGTGCCCCCAATTCACGTGTCGTCAACGTTTGTGCAGCCCGGCGCGGGAGTGTGGGGACAGTTCGATTACACACGCAGTGGAAGCCCAACGCGCAAAGCACTCGAAACCACGCTGGCGAATCTAGAAGGCGGTATAGGTGGCTTGGCGTTCTCTTCAGGAATGGCGGCGATTCACTGCGTCACCATGCTGCTTTCCGCCGGCGATCACATCGTAGCCGGTTCCGATATTTATGGCGGAACCTATCGCTTATTGCACAAAATTGTTAACCGTGCCGGCATTACCGTGTCGCTGGTCAACGCAACCGATTTGAAAGCGGTGGAAGCTGCGATCACGCCCAAAACCAAGCTGTTGTGGATCGAAAGTCCCGGCAACCCGCTCCTTTCCATCATCGATATTGCCGCTTGTGCCGACATCGTCAATCGCAACGGCCTACTGTTGGGAGTCGATAGCACATTCGCCACGCCGGTGCTCACTCGCCCGCTAGAGTTGGGCGCTCACATCGTCATGCACTCGGCTACCAAATACATCGGCGGGCACAGCGATCTTTTGGGCGGCGCACTGGTCGCACGCGATAGAGAACTTTTCGACAGGCTCTATTTCATCCAAAACGCCTCCGGCGCTGTGATAAGTCCGTGGGAAGCATTTCTTTGCTCCCGCGGTTTGAAAACGCTGGAACTGCGAGTCCGCGAACAATCTCGCACTGCACAACAGTTGGCCGAGTGGCTCAGCCGTTACCCGCGCATCAATCGCGTGTTGTATCCCGGCCTTCCCAATCATCCAGGGCATGAAATTGCCCGGTGCCAAATGGCCGACGGTTTCGGCGCGATGCTCAGTTTTGATTTGGGTGATAATTTCGCAGCCGCCAAACGAGTGGCCGAATCGACAAAGCTGTTTCAGCTTGCGGTGAGCCTGGGGGCAGTAGAATCGCTGATCGAACAGCCCGCTTCCATGTCGCACGCCAGTTATGATGCTGCCGATCGCAAAGCGCATGGCATTTCTGATGGCCTTGTGCGTGTTTCCGTTGGCTTGGAAGCTTTTGAAGACTTACGCGATGATTTGACGCAGGCACTTGCAAATTGCGGATAACAATTGCCCTTGCCCGAGCTCGACACTCGTCGATCTTGCAAGCATCGCCGCACCCCTGATTGTTAAATTTTGACGGTCAGGGGATCTTTTCTGGAAGTTTCGCTTAGGCAAACACCGATAAAACGGCTGCTTTGTCTCATTACAGGCATAGCCTGGGAAGTTTAAGCAATCAGGGTGTGCAAGATGATTAACATGGCTAATAAATTGGTTAATTTGGCGGTTTTGGCGTATGCCGTCATCTTTTTAGCCACTACACGACAGGCATCTGCTGATAACGATCCAGATCAGTTGGCGTTTCCGAAAGCGGCGATTGTCGAAAGCGCAACCGAATCAGAACCTGCGCCGCCGAGTCCTCCGCAGCGATTTATTGCATCCCCATCCAGTGACGCCAACAGTTCTTACACCGATTCGAACGTTGATTCCAGTAGCCGTTCCTTCTACTCGGCAGCATCAACTTCGGATGATTCTCGCGGTCGGCAATCAAAATTATCCTCTTCGCCTGCGAAAAGCACATCTCAATATTTCAACCCAAACTACTATCCGCCTCAAATCCCAAGGGCTGATTCCAAAAATAGCGACAGCGCGAATAGCTCGTCTGCCCAACGAACTTATCTACCCCCGCGATATAACTCGTCGCAAAATGTTCAGCAGCAAACGATATTCGGCATGCGAGCTCAGCAGAACGGAGCCGGGCCCAATTATTCACAGATGAATAATACTGCCCTAGGTCAGCGCGTGCAGGGAAACAACTTCTCGCCGAATTATCCGCAAATAGCTGCTGGATCGTCGCGCAGCGGCTCGTCGGGTTATTCACCATCGCGCAATGTGCAAGCCAGCATGCAAACTAACTACCCAGCGAACAGCGTGATGTCAACGAATACATCGACTAACAGCGTCATGTATGGCACGCCGGGCGCTGTGATTACCGGAAACGCACAAATGCAGACGGCAACGCCAAAGTTTCAGGCTACTGCAAGCGCCTCTAGCGTGATGCATCCGCCGATTGTTACGCCACATGCGGTTTATCTCGATGCTCAAGTGCCGGGCGAAGTCATTGGTCCCGGGCAACCGCGGTCGGGAACAAGGGTAATCTACGGCAACGTGGCGAGCGGCCAGACCATACAATCGAATTCCATCATGACGCCTTCTGGCTCGAACATGCCTCCACCAGGCGAAGTTGTTGGCCCAGGCCAAATGATGGGCTCCGATCCGGATTCGAACGACCTCGAAGGCGACATGATGATGCCGCACAGTCCGGATGGCTTTACGAATCCCTATTGCAACAACTGCAACGGTTGCGGAGGGTGCGGTTATGGTCCTGCGTGGCACGGCCCGTCGGGCGGAAGTTGCGGTTGCCAAAGTGGCAATTGCGGGTGCGATGGCGGTTGCTCCGATTGCGATAGTTGCGATTCTTGTGGCGAACATACTCCGTACGGCCGCCCTTGGATCTTGGCTCCCTTCGACTGGTTTGCATCGGAAGTAAACGGCTGCCATAACGGATGGTGGTGGGGCGAAGATCTCACCGTGTTTGGCGGCGTCCACGATTTCAAAAATATTGCCGATAACGGCTTGGTCTCCAGCTTCGGCTTTCAGGAGGGTGTGAACTGGGGTGTTCCCGTCTTTCCTGATTTAGGTATTACTGGGCAAGTTGGTTACGAAGGCACTCAAAGCGAATTTGAAAACATCGACGGCGCTCGCCTGCAGTCGTTTTTAACGGTCGGATTATTTCATCGCCCGTGGTGCGAAAGTGGTTGGGATGGCGGCGTTGTGTTCGATTGGCTGCACGACGATTTCTTTGGCGATCGCTTCGATATTTGCCAGATTCGCGGCCAATTGGGTTGGCAGTGGAATCGGTGCAACGAATTCGGCTTTTGGTTTGCAACTAGCGTAGTGAACGACTTCGGTTTCCAAACGCTCGATCAATACAATTTCTTTTATCGCCGGCAGTTTTGCAGCGGCGGCGATGTCCGCATTTGGGGCGGCTTCACCGGTGGTAATGCCGGAGGCTTCGATGGCGGCTTGGTCGGGGCTGATTTTGAAGTTCCCTTGGCTCGGCGCTGGGCCCTAGATGGCGGGTTCAACTATTTCATTCCCACTGCCAAGCCTGGCAATGGCGGATTTTCCGAGGAAACCTGGAATTTGGGTTTCAACATCGTGTGGTACCTCGGGGGCACTGCCCAGTGCTACAATCCTTACCGGCCGCTGTTTAACGTGGCCGATAACGGCAGCCTGATGACTATTTCGCGCTAAATCGATATTACCGGCACGGCGTTCTATCGAGACTACTGCTTTACAGTGATCAAACTGGCTTACTCTGTTCCTTTCGCTCCGGTTCGTTAGAATAGCGGTAACAACCGTTGGGCCGATATTCTTTAGGAGCGCCTTTATGTTCGTCCGCACGATGCAACCTTCGTATTTGCATGGCATCATCGGCCGCCGTCTTGGCATACCGTTTGTTCGCATGTGGTCCGTGTGGGCATGTGCGGTCGTCGTTCTCGTTGTCGAGCAGCTACTGGTCGCTCCTTCGGCAATTGCCGCCGATCATTCGCCTTACGCCGCCGGTAAGTGTAATACGGCGGAATTAAAATTCGTGGAGGGCCTGCCGGTTGTCACGGCTTCCGGCACGCCGGATGAAATTGGCCAACAACTCGGCACGCTTCTCAAAGCACCGCTCACGAATCTGCTGGGCAAGAAGGAAGAAATTGCGCGCGGCTTTGGGTTCCGATCCGCGCCCGATCTGATCGTGAAAACCAGCCGCCTGGTCGTGCCCGCCTTCCCGGAAAATCAGCGGCGCGAACTGCAGGCAATGCAGCGGGCTGCCGGCGTTGACTCAGATACCTTGGCCTTCGCCAACATCGTCTACGAAATTTCTCACTTTCCTGCCTGCTCTTCGTTGGCGGTGGAACCACAGCGTTCGGCCACGGGCCAGACCCTTTTCGGTCGCAATCTCGATTTCCCCACGTTCGGTTTTCTCGATAAATACAGTCTCATCGAAGTCATTCGTCCCCAGGGGAAACACGCCTTTGTATCGATCACGTTTCCAGGCGTGGTGGGCGTGTTTTCCGGCATGAACGATGCCGGCCTGTGCCTGGCGCAGTTGGAAGTGAATTATTCCGCTGATCATGCGCCGCGGGTGAACTTGTCGGGCACGCCGGTGGCCATGTGCTTCCGTCGCTTGCTGGAAGAGTGCGCCACGGTGGACGAAGCCGAAAAGCTGCTCCGCGAGCAAAACCGCATGATGATGTGCAACCTGGCGGTGTGCGATCGCACGCAATCGGCGGTGTTGGAAATCACGCCGAAAACCGTGGTCCGCCGCGATGATGACCGCGGCCTGTGCCTGTGCACCAACCATTTCCGCACGCCGGAGTTGGCCGTCAACACGCAGTGCCGGCGGTACGATCAACTGCTGCACGGGCAAGAACTCGAAAAGCTCGGCGTGTCAGATATTTCGCGTCTCTTGAACGCGGCCAACCAACAGCAATTCACCATTCAAACCATGATTTTTGAACCCGCCCCGCTGCTGGCCCACATTTCGTTTGGCCCGGCGCCGTCTTCCGCCCAACCGCTCAAGATGATCGATTTCGCCGCTTTGCTGCATCCTGAAAACTGATTCGCCGCGGGGATGCTGACCGTCGCCCCATGAAAGATCGACTCGAAATCGCTAGAAACTGGCTTCCCCGTTACACCGGCATGCCGCTGGACCAGTTTGGCGATTACGTGCTGCTGACCAATTTTCATTACTACGTCAGCCACTTCGCCGAAAAATTCCACAGCGATATTTGCGGACAAGGCCGACCCATGCAGGCCGCCACCAATTCCGCCGGGCTGTCGATCGTGAACTTCGGCATCGGCTCGGCCAACGCCGCCACCATTATGGATTTGCTTTCGGCCCGGCATCCCAAGGGAGTGCTGTTTTTGGGCAAGTGTGGCGGACTAAAAACTTCGACCGAAATCGGCCACTTTATTTTGCCGATTGCCGCCATCCGGGGCGACGGCACCAGCGATGATTATTTTCCGCCCGAGGTGCCCGCCCTCCCCTCCTTCAAGCTCCACAAATTCATTTCGGAAAAAATTGTGGGCCGCGGAATGGAATATCGCA
Organism: Pirellulales bacterium; assembly: GCA_035656635.1. Taxonomy (NCBI): domain Bacteria; kingdom Pseudomonadati; phylum Planctomycetota; class Planctomycetia; order Pirellulales; species Pirellulales bacterium. The sequence continues at coordinate 24,096 of DASRSD010000149.1, read as the reverse complement.
CCGGGGTAATCTATACCACCAACCGCCGGCTGTGGGAGCACGATATCGATTTTCTCGCTCGGCTCAAACGCATGACCTGCATCGGCATCGACATGGAAACGGCCACCATTTTCATCGTCGGCCACCATAACGAAATTGCCCGCGGCGCCTTGCTCCTGGTTTCCGACACCCCCTTCACGCCGGAGGGAATTAAAACCGAAGAGTCGGACCGTGTCGTGACGGAAAATTGGTCCGACGTGCATTTGGACTTGGGAATCGAAGCGATGACCGAAATCGGCACCAGCGGGGAAAAGATCAAGCACTTTCGGTATTGAGCGGGCTGGTGCTTGGTCGTTTGGTGTCTGGTAGCTGATGGCTAAGCGGCGCCCGCACTTTGTCGAATGGTTCGGGTAATTTTTTTCCCGGACAAAACCAGGACCTTTTGTCACGCTCGCCGCCAGCTTTTCTCAAGAAATCGCCGTTAGCGCGGCCGAAGCACGCGGTCGAAATGCCGCAGGTTTTGTGTTTTCCGCGCTGGTTTGCGCCGCATGGTTGCCGCGTTTGGCCGTGCAGTTTTGCGACATTTCTCGGCTCCCCGGCAATCAGTGCGGAACGTGTCTGCAGATAGGTTCAACAAACATTGGCCGCACTCCCTTCGGCGTCAAATCCAAAAATTATTCGACGAGTCGGCTGCCGTGCCGCCGGCGGGCTGCGCGCAATCGGAGCGGCGCGCCCTTAATTTCCGCGCCTGGAAGTTAGCGGCTTGAGCTAGCCTTCCAGGCGATAATTTGCCAAAGAACTAATCGGCCGCGCACTTTCACTTGTGCGCGCCGCTGCTCCCCGTGCGGAAAGCGTGCCGATTATAACAAACCCGTGGCCCAAAAATCCCAATATTTTTTTGCGACCGCAAATAGCCGAGTCGCATCAGTCAGTCTCCAGAAATCCACGCAGCGGATTATCTCGAAGTGCGCTATACTGTGCTGCCCCGATTTCCATACGTCATTTATTACAGGTTTCATGAGAATCGGGTAACGGTGCTGGCGGTCTTGCACGGCAGCCGCCACCCGCAGCAGGAGCGTGGCGCCGTGCAGTTCATGCACAGGAAACATGAACTAACGAACCGCGGTATATTTATTCGACGGCCTACAGAATCAGGTCGTGGAACAATTTGATTTTTTATGTGGCGGAATCGTCCGACTTACACCGTCGAGCTATGGCCAAATTGTCCCACTAACCAGATACACGAGCCACACGTTTGACGACCAGGAGCTATCGCGCTAAATTGCAGTCTTACCGCGCCGCAGAAATGCGGCACAATCACTTGTTAGGCGACTTGACGCATAAGGCAATTCATGAACGTTCAAACCACGCTAAATTTCTACGGGCGCACCGAAGAAGCGGTCGAGTTCTATTGCAGGACGATTGAAGCTGAGGTTCTCTTCATGATGCGGTTTCGCGATTGTCCAGACCATTCCCAACGGAGGCCAGGAATGGAGGAGAAAATATTTCACGCAACATTTCGCATCGGTTCCACGGAGATTATGGCGTCAGACTGCGGTTGCGAGAAGTCGCCACCCGAAACAACCTTTGCAGGCTTCGCGTTTGCTCTCCGAGTTGAAACTCCGGAGAAAGCCGAACGGTTATTCGCGGCTCTCAGCGAGGGTGGTCAGATCCAAATTCCTTTGCTGGAAACATTTTTTGCAGCGCGATACGGAATCGTAATGGATCGCTTTGGCATCTCCTGGAAGATCATGGCCGAGTCTAAAACGCAAAGCTCAGATAAAAAATGAAGGTGACGTCGCCTAACAAGGTCGCCGGAGCCAACTGTAGTGAAGAGGAGGCGTAATGGCTAACATGGTGCGCGTTTTGGCGGTTCAACCCCCGGGCAGAGCCCGGGGCTAACAGCGCGCGTGTATGATGAGTTAAAAACTAAGAGCGATTAACATGCGAGATCGCCGGTTTGTGGCCGTTCATCGGGGCGGACTTCTGGACATCAAAAAGCACCGCCTGCTTGCCGCTTGGGCCGCCGATTGTGCCGAGCATGTCCTTCCGCTTTTCCAAAAGCACAGTGCCGATCAGCGGCCAAAGCGCGCCATCCGCGTTGCCCGGGCTTGGGCGAAAGGGAAGGTTACCGTCGGCGATGCGCAAAAAGCGGCGGTTGCCGCGCATGCCGCAGCTCGAAAGGTTGCCAACCAATCTGCCCGGGCAGCGGCGCGGGCCGCGGGACATGCGGTGGCCACGGCCCACATGGCTGACCACAGCCTCGGGCCGTGCATTTATGCCCTGAAAGCCGTCGCGGCATTGGGCAGGTCCGCCGAAGCGGAACACGCGTGGCAAATGAAGCATCTTCCCACTTCCGTTCGGAAGTTAGTGATCTCCGCGCTGCAGGGAGAGCGGTTCAAACGAGTGATGAAGAAGTTGATGCCGCAGGCGCGGTTCAGACCCCCGCGCCGATAAGGATATTTAACTGCTAGCGTATTTAGTGCCGCCCCGTTGGGGCTTTTCATGTTTGAGGGGCGCACTTTTCCCAGGCCGACGCTTACGCTTGGCCTGGGCTGTTTTCGGTTGCCCCGTGGGGGCCCATAGAACAAGCATGCTGGCAATTAAATAAGCTTCAGAGTCCGGGGCTAATGGGACTGTCGGTTCACACACCTAAAAGTCGACTGTGCTCGGTTGCACCACCCCCGGGCCGAGCCCGGAGCTAACTTTGCTCTCTATTCTCTACGCGGTTTTGGAAACACAGCTGGTAGCCGTCGGGATCTTTAAGGAACAGTTGCTTCATGCCGTAGAAGGCCACTTGAGGTGGATCGAGCTTGAGACCGTTGGCCAATAGCTCGGCATGCATGGCGTCGGCATCGTCGCAGTGGAAGAAGAACATGACGCCGCGGCCGCGCCCTTCGGCGGGGCCATCTTCGGCGTCAGCCTGTTGGAGCATCAGTTCCGCACCGCCGCGCGCCAGCAGGCACCACAGCATTTTTCCTTCCGGCGACCAATGCTGCGTGATTTCGAAGCCCAGCTTGTTGTCGTAGAACGCCGCCGAGCGATTCATGTCGCTGACGTACAACAGCGGCACCAGTTTGTGGACGGCCGAAGCAGGAAGCGCTGCAGACATGGCTTTCTCCTTGTACGAACCAGCCTTCTCCCGCCGGTGAATTGTACTGCCAGGGGCGTGAAGAATCGCGGGGGGCGCTAAGCGATCGTCTTCTAACTTGAATTGAACGGGTGGCCGGGGTCGAGGCCGCCGAGCCCCCGGAATCCAGACCGCTGGAATCCAATTTGAATTTCACGTGAACCGGATTTGCCGCCGGATGCAATCGGGCGATATCCGAATGGTTTCACGATTCAAAAAATAGGCCGGCGCCGCCGACGGAGCAACAACAAGCCGCCGATGGTGAGCAACGTGATGCCGGCCGGCTCGGGGACGGGCACAATTTCGAAAATGGCGCCCAGGTTGGCCGCCGGATATTCTCCCGTGGCATTGCCGAATCCGGTGTCGCCCGCGTTGCCGCCGAAGTCGACAATAAACAGGTTCCCCTGGTTATCTTCGCCAAAGGAAACGACATGGCCTAAGCCGTTGATGGCGGAAGGGTTATTGGGATCGAACAAGAGCGAATTCCACAAGCTGGTTTCGTTGGTAATGGTTCCGTTGGCGCCGTTGAATGTGGATGGATCGCTGGTGGGGTCAAAATTCCCCGCGCCGCCGGAAACATTTAACATGCGAATGGTTCCGGTGACGAAATCGGAAAAGAAGTATTGCCCTTGGAGTGACGCGACCGGCCCCTGGTAAACGTAACCGCCGATCACGGCGTTGCCGCCGGTGTGCGCAAATTGTTGAATGGGCTGCAACGACGTGGCGCCGGTGAAGGGATTGGTGGCGCCGTGGGGTGCGCCGCTGACGGTCGTGGAGTTTGACGTGCCTTCTTTTTCCGGCCAGCCAAAATCGACGGGGCCGTGGCTATTCACTGCGCTGGCGCCGGTGCCTGTGTTGCTGCCGGCTTTAATAAAGTCGACTTCTTCGACGGCGCTTTCGCCGACATCGCCGATGTACATGTTGCCGGTGGCGCGATCGAAGGTGAAACGGTATCCATTCCGCAAACCCGTCACCCAAACTTCCGGCAAGGCGGGAGTGTTCGGCGTGCCGATGGGGCTGCTGGCAGTGTTGGAGCCTTGGAGCGGCGTGGACGGATGCGCGGCATTGAACGCCAGCACGGGATTGGAAGCCGGAATGGCAAAGTTTTTATTTGGATCGGTGGGGTAGGCATCCGCCAGCGTGGAATTGACATCGACCCGCAATATTTTGCCTTTTACATCGGCCGGATTTTGCGAAGGCATGCCCGTGACCGCGGTGGGACTGGCGGCGGTTCCGTTAACGCCGCCGTTGTAAGGATTGGTGAACGAGCCGTTGCCCGTGCTAATGTATAAATCGTAACGATCTTCCCCGGTGGCGGTCGGATCGAAACCAATGCCATCGATGGTGTGATTATTCATGCCGTTGTTGTTGTACTGCAAAATGGTTTTGGTGAAGGTGGTGTTGGCGGTCGTGGGGTTGGCCGGATTCGTGGTGGTGTATTCTTCCACTCGATTGATGGGAACGCCATTGCTGCTGCCGCCGCTGCTGTGAAGTGCGCCATTGCCGGTGTATTGGGAACTGGAGACGTATATTTTTCCGAATCCAGGCGTGCCGGAATTATTGTAATCGGGATTAAAGGCCACGCCTTCGAGGCCATCGTCGTTAAAAATATTGCGGCCCGATAAATCGATCACCGGCGTGCCAACGTAGCCCGACGTGCCGGCTAAAGTTGTGTCGTAGCGCATGAGCATGCCCATCTGGTTTACTTCGTTAAACCCCTGGACGGTGTTTGCGCTGCGCTCGGTGTAATAGATGATGTTGGAGGGATCGCCGGGGGCCTGCGTGACGGCATTGGGCTGATCTAAGCCCGCCGCGACGCGCTCGATTTTATAATCGACGGCGCTGGCAGTTGCGGCGAATAAGAATGCCCCGGCCCAACACAACCCCCAAACCCAAGCACGATGACTACGCATCAATTCCGGCATGGCTCGTTCCTCTCGGTTAAACTTCGCACAGCGGGCAGTGAACTGGCGGCGCAGCGAGTTGGCAGATTGCGATCATGCTCCAGTGCATTTCCAGCAGCATCGTCTTTGAGTTCCGAACCTTGCAGGAGGGCAGAACTACAAATCTTGACGGTTCACGATGAGTTCGACCCGCTGCAACCCGAGTTGCAATTCCCACTTCCCGCGCATTGCGCTCTTTCGACGCAGATCAGAGTTGGCCCGTTTTGACCCCGTCGTTGCCTGGCCGCATCATAGCGGCCTACTACCGCTTGGGCAAGAAATTACCCTCTGATTTACGGAAAGATTTCTGCAGAACTTAAGGCGTGCCGCGGCGAGTAGTGGCGAAAGAATAGCTTGCGGTCCCCGCGCCAATTGCGGAAGAAAATTCGTCCGGGCCCGGCAGACAACCGCCGATTAGGCTTTTCGCTTGGTCTTGCGTCGGCCCAGGCGCGGGACTTTTAGCGTGGGGGCTTCCTGGGCGCTTTCGTCCAATTCGCGGCGGTAGACAGAAAGAATATCGCTGCGCGTGATCATGCCCACAATTTTCGGCGGCTTTTCGTGGCTAAGCACCGGCAGACGGCCGATGTTGTGCCGGGCCATGTGATCGGCAGCCTGACGGACGGTTGTGCTTTCGTACACGAATTTCGGCAAGCGTGTGAGCAAGTCCTTGAGCGTTTTGCTTTCCGGCGTTTGCGGCTCCAGAATGTCGCGGCGGGTGAGCACGCCTTGCAGCACGCCGGCGGAATCGACAATGGGAAAGCCTTGATGGCGCGAATCGGGCCCGTCGGCGGCCATCCAGGCGCGAACTTCTTTCACCGTTTGCGTGGCGCGCAGGGCGATCACTTTTTTCGCGGCCACGGCGCCCACCAGCACTTGCTGCAGCAAATCTGGCGCGTATTCGTGCGGTGCGGCCACGCCACGGCGGACAATTTTTTCCGTCATGATGGATGTTTTGGTCAGCAGCGAGGCAACTAAATAACTTGCTGCGCAGCCGCCCAACAGCGGCAGCACGCACAGCGGCTGCAGCGTGGTTTCAAACGCCAGCACTGTGGAAGTCAATAACGCCCGCGAGGCGCCGGCAAACATGGCCGCCATGCCAACCAGCGCGGCAATTCGCAAATCGATTCCGGCCGCCGGCACCAGCATCACAGCCACCGCGCCCAGAACCTGCCCCAAGCCGCCGCCGACGGTAAACAACGGCGCCATGGTGCCGCCGGAAGTTCCGCTGCCCAGCGCGATGGCCCAGGAAACGAACTTGGCAAAACACATGACCGCGACAAACCGTGTCGACCAGTTGTTGGAAATAATGGCGGTGACATTGGAATAGCCCACGCCGAGCGTGTGCGGTTCAAAATAACCAATGATTCCGACGGCGACGGCGCCAATGGCCGGCCACCACATCCAATGGACGGGCAGGCGTTCAAAAGCGTCTTCCACGGCATACAAAATTCTGGTCACGGCGGCGGCGGCCACGCCCATCACCGCGCCCAGCAAAATGTAAAAGGCCATCGCCATCAAGTGTGGCGATTGAATTCCGGCAGGCATCGGGAACACGGGCTCCGACCCTTCGAAAATAATCCGCATGCCGGCGGCCGTGGCGGCCGCCAAAGCGACGGGAATCATCGAGCGCGGGCGGAATTCGAACAGCAGCAATTCAATCGACAATAGCACCGCGGCGACAGGACTGCCGAACACTGCCGACATGCCTGCCGCTGCTCCGACAGCCAGCAGCGTTTTACGTTCCGCGGGCGTGGTGCGGACGAATTGCCCTAAGAGCGATCCCAGTGCTCCACCGGTGGCAATAATGGGCCCTTCTGCGCCAAACGGTCCGCCAGTGCCCATCGCAATGGCTGCGGAGATGGGCTTCAAAAACGTCACCCGCGCCGGAATGCGGCTGCGGTTGGTGAGCACCTGCTCCATGGCCTCAGGAATGCCGTGGCCGCGAATGGCTTGCGAACCGTAGCGGGCCATGAAGCCAATAATTAAACCGCCGATAATTGGCACGGCGATGACGAAGACTCCCAGATGATTACCGGCCGGACTAGCTTTGTCGAGCGAAAGGGTGCCATAAAACGAGAAATTGGTGATGAAATCAATGAGGTGAATCAGCGCTTCGGCGACTAGCGCACCGGCTACGCCCAAAATAATTGCCACGCCACATAGCCAGACGACGCGCGCATCAATCGAGGGAGCTTCGTGCGGAACTTGAGCGGATTCGGCAACCAAATCGAGCGAGGGAGAAATGCTGACCCCCGCCGAAGTCGCTGCATGCACGATCTCTTCTTCCGCCATCATGCCTTCTCCGTGGTCCTGAGTGGCCTAAACCCCGATGAAACCAAAAAAAAGGCCGGAGTGCAAGTCGATTTCCAACGTACTTTTCTACCTTTTAGTCTGGGGCGGCAGCTTTCCAGCCGGCGGCTTCTTCGCCATCCAGCCGCAAAGTAAGGCACTTGGCGCTGCCGCCGGCTTTTACGAATTCATCCAGCAGGGTTTCTTGCGGCGTGAAGCCCCGCTCGCGCAGCGCGGCGTGCAACTGCGGGCAGCCGGTGTTGGTGGTTACCGTGCGGCCAATCACGACGGCATTGCAAGCAAAGCGGCGCGCCTCGTCGGGGTGCACTTCAATCAATTCCGGAATGTGGGCCTGCAGTGCGTCGCGGCCGTAGTCATCGAAGGCCGGCGGAAAATAAATCGCTTGCGTGGGCGAGAGAGGACAAAAGCAGGTATCGAGGTGATAGTAGTACGGATCGACCAACTCGACGGGAATTACCCGGCAGCTGAGCATTTCGCCAATTTGTTGTTCGCTCAGGGCATGGCTGCGGATGCGGTAGCCGGCAAACAACGTATCGCCGCAAAACAGTGCGTCTCCGGCCCCTTCAAAGTGCAAATTTTCGGGAACGTGGCGGATTTCGAAACCATGTTCACGCAGCCAAGCTTCATCATGCGACACTTCTCCCTGCCGCTCCGGATGCCGGAACCGCGCCATGACGGCCGTGTTGCGGTAAATGAGCGCAGCATTGGCGGTGAACACCAAATCAGGCAAGCCGGGTTGCGGCGGCAGCAATTCGATGATGGCGCCGACCGCCTCCAACAATTGCTTGAGCGCTGTCCACTGCGCGGCGGTCACTGGCCGATCGCTTTGCCGCTGCCGACTCATCCAGGGATTAATCTCATACTCGATCCCATAAAAATCGGGCGGACACATGAGGATGCAACGTTGGACAGAAGGCATATTTCACCCCGGCGGCTGGCTGGGCTGAATATCTTGCCAAGGGCGCGCTTCGACATAGCGAGATAAATGCGCAACATTGCCCGTGGCGACAATCACGGATGGTCCGAAATCCGTCAGAATTTCCTGTGCCTGAGCTGCAAGTATCACATCTGCGTCGAGCGCCGCATCCAACGCCGTGGGTCGTCCTCGTTGGCGGGCGTCAGCCCACAAATGTGCTGCCAGGCAAAGCGTGCGTGGAGACAACGGCAAGTATCCCATGATCTCAATCAGGGCATCCAGTCGTGCTTGGCCGCGCGTTTTGCCAGCCCGTAGCAGTTCTCGCCGAACTTCATAATCCGTAATGGCAGGAACACGAGGAAAATCACCCGCAGCCAACAAAGAATCAATCCACCGCATGCAAGCATTCGCGTTTGCCGAAATCCGTGGATTGCTGGCCAGGCCGAGCACCCCGGTATCGAGCAACACAACCTGGCTCATTGAAAGAGCTTTCTGGTGGAAAATCGATCTTCGTCGAGCACTTTTTTAAGATACTCAAACGTTTCGCGTTGCTCGCGCAGATCTTCCTCGTCTCCCTGCAGCATTAACATCAAGCGTTCATGAAGCTGGCGGCGCTGATGTTCGCTAAGCGGTTCGAAGAGTTTAGGGGGCGCGATTTCGGATGCCATTTCTCGAATCTCCGAGGTTTCTGCCTTTATTATCGGCGAAGAATTGGCTTTCGTCCACTGCGCCCCGCAGGGGCTGAATTATCCCGGTTTTTTCTCCAGCGATTCCAGATCTTCCACCAGGGCGCGGAGGAACGGTTCCACGTCGGTCACTAGCCCCACGGTTTGGAACGAGCCGCGATCGTTCAACTTGATGACCGTCGAGGGGTTGATGTCGACGCACACCACTTTCACCCAGGCCGGCAACAAATTGCCCACGGCCACCGAGTGCAACGTGGTGGCGATCATCAAGCAAAACGTAAGATCGCGAATTTTTTCGCGCATTTGCCGCTGCGCTTCCAGCGAATCGGTAATGACTTCCGGCAACGGGCCATCGTCGCGAATGCTGCCGGCCAGAAGAAAGTCGACGTTGTTTTTTACACACTCATACATGATGCCGCTGCGCAGAATCCCCTGCTCTACCGCCGGGCGAATGCCGCCGGCGCGGCGAATGCGGTTAATGGCCCGCAAATGATGTTCGTGCCCCGCTTCGGCCAAATCACCCCGTTCCAAATGCACGCCCAGACTGGTGCCGAACAGCGATTGCTCAATATCGTGGGTGGCCAACGCGTTGCCGGCAAAAAGCTTATGAATGTAACCGCGGCGAATCAGTTCGCACACATAGGGCCCGCTGCCGGTGTGAACAATGGCCGGGCCGCCCACCAACAGCGACTTGCCGCCGCTGGCGCGCGTTTGGAACATTTCCTGGGCGATTTGCCGAATGGCCACTCCCTTGGGTTTTTCAGTGGAGACGGCGCTGTTCATGAATTCGAATGTCTGCCGCTCCATTTTTCGTTCTTCCGGAAACACGCGCACGCCGGAGTGGCCGACGACAATTTGCATTCCGCGGCGCACGTCGGTCATGGCGATGCAGCGGGCCGAGACGGAATGGGCCGCTGCGGCGTTCGAACTTGCCTTTGAGGAAGTTGCACTTTTTTCCACCAGCACGCCGCAATCCATTTCCTGATCGGCCACGGGAACCCAATGCCCATCCAACCGCACTTCGGTGCGCTGGTTGGTGGTGCTGTAAAAGCCTTCGGGAAAGGCGCCGTCGATGTCGGCCGGCTCCCAGCGTGCATCGTTCAATGCGGTGGGTACGGCCCCGTGATCGGCAATTTGCGCCAGAATTTGCGAAAGCGTTTCCGCAGTCGGCGATTGCACTTCCAGCAGGGCGTAACTGGCGTCGGTCCGGCTTTGGCCAATGGCAATGTTTTTAATGCGAAACGCGCCGCCGCCGGCCATAATCACGTCCAAAATCTTGGGCAGCAGCAAACTGTCGATAATGTGTCCGCGAACTTCAACTTCCTCGACACATTTCATGTCTGCGGGGGGACTGGCGGCAGCGGTTCCTGTGGATTGGCGATTCATTCGAACTCCCCATGAAAATTGGTCCGAGCAATTCTACATTGCTCCAGCACACAGGACCAATGCGAAGTTGGCCTCGATGAATATACGAATGCGAACGCAAATTGCCGCAGATAACGCAATCCACAGCACAAGCCACCCGCAGCCCGCCTTCCCAGTTTGCGACACGCGCTTTATACTGACGATGAAAGGCAAACAGAACCCGCCGCGACAATTCACACGCGCAAATCTGACTTCGCACGGCCTCTGTTTTCAAACACAGGTCGGCGGAAACAATTCAAATAGGAACCTTATGAGCGACAATCCGAACGATCCTTGGCGATCGCTGGCCGACGAACTGGGAGTTCAGCCGGGTGCGGAAAGCGCCCCGCCTCCGCCCGCGGCAACACCCCCTGCTCCGCCACCGCGCCGATCTCCACCGCCGTCGGCGCAGGATTCGCCTCCGCCCAAAAAATCAAACTCCGATTGGAATGCTTTGGCTGGCGAGCTGGGCATTGAAGTGCCTGCCGAAGCGGAAACTCGGCCGCCGGCGCACGATCCGGTCGCTGATCTACTGGGATTTCCTCCGCCGGGTTCGTTGCCGCCGCCCGAAGAGAGCCGCCGCGCGCAGGAATCGTACGGCGAAGATTTCGATGAGGATCAGCAACAAGATCGTGACGCTGGTTCGCGCCAGCACTGGCAGGAGGAACGTGGCGAAACGCAACGCCGCCAGGAGTACGATGACACGCAGCCGGTTTTCGAGGACGAGCCGACCGGAGAGAGCGGCACTAGGAATCGTCCGCAGGGGGACGAGGAACGCCCTTACCGTCCAAGCAGAGGCCGACGTGGGCGTGGCGGGCGTGGCCGTGGTGATCGAAGCAGTGGCGGTCGCAGTAGCGGCGGCCGAAGCAGCGGCGAGCGAAGCAGTGGTGGTAGCGGCGGCCGCGGCAGCAATGAGCGCAGCGGCAGCGGCGATCGAGGCAGCAATGATCGAGTCAGCAATGAACGAAGCAGCAATGAACGAAGCGGCGGTGAACGAAGCAGCGGTGAGCGAAGCAGCGGTGAGCGAAGCAGCAGCGGTGAGCGAAGCAGCGGATATGAAAGCCAAGGGCGCGGAAATCGTTCCGGCAATCAATATGAAAACCGCGGCTCGGATGAAAATCGAGACTTCGCGGAGCGCGAGCCGCAAGTCGATCGGGCATTTGAGGAAGATGCAGCCGGCGGCACAGCATTGCCGGCAGGCGAATCCAACGATGAACGTCAGCAACATTCGCGCGACGAATATTCCTCCCAGCGCCGTCGTCGCCGTCGGCGAGGCCGCAGCGGGGGGAGTCGTGACACGCGTCGTTCCCATGCTCCAGAGCGGGAATCTTCTCCGCCGTCGGAAGACGACGATCTGCCGTTTCTCGAACTGGCGCCGGACGAAGAACTAATTTCCGGCGATGAATCGCAGATCGAATTTGCAGCCGATACGAGTCGGCACGCTGATTCGTTGGAGGACGCCGAGCATGACTCGTCCGAACGGACTTCGCCGGTGGACGAGCTAGACGAGGAAGACGCCGCGCTGTCTGAAGCGGACGACCATCATTCCGGCAAGAGTTCCGTGCGCGACATTGTCACGTGGAAAGATGCCATCGGCATGATTATCGATGCCAACATGCAAACTCGGGCCAACACACCCCACCGCGAAGGACACGACCCAAGAGGTTCGCGCGGCGGGCATGGCCGCGGGGGGCGCGGGCGTGGCGGCCGCCGCCGATAATTTGCTGACGCCGCGCGCAGCGATAAAATTTTTCCGCTGGGAACTACTGCGGCCTAACGGGGCAATTCACACAATCGATCGCGCCGCGAAGAATCTTCCGGCGGCGATTTTACCGCGACGCCGGCTGTGCTTGCGCCGGCGCGCTCCGGGGATTGCGCCGGCGAATAATTTCCAGTGCCGCTGGCTCGCTTGCTTGCCTCAGGCTGAGACGGTTCGGCCGACTTGCGACCCTGCTCGGCCCGGCCCGCCAGCATTTCCATGCGCTGGGCGACGGCGTTGAACTCGTCGGCCAAATCCGGCCAGAAATCTCCTTCGCGGAAGTGCATCGGAGGCACTTGCTCGCCCGCCGCCAATCGCCGTAGCTCGCGCCGCAAGCGGAACAACGGGCCCGTGAATTTATTGCTCAATCGCAAAATGTCGTACACCAACAGGGGCAAAATCAGCAAGGAGACGACGGCGGTCGGCAGGAAAAAGCGCCACGAATCGAGGAAAAATTGCACCAGCGGCTGGTCCGGGCCCGTGATTAAGCTCCAGGCCAATAGCGCCAGCGCCACCGTCAACAGGCAGCAAAACCAATATTCGACGGCACGCAGCATCAACGCGCCTTGCACCTTCCGGTCAATAAACAATCGCTTGCGTATTCGCATCGGAATACCTCTCTCTCGATTGGACTTAGCTGGCCCGCAATAATCGGCCGATGATAAAAACATGGGAAGCAAGGCGCCGGTCCGCGGCCGGCGAAGATCCCTCATCCAAACGTACCTTGCTTCCGCGGAGGATGCCGCCCACGCCGCCTGCCGAACACGAGTCCGGGCGAAGAAAAAACGCAACGTCCGCTCTGCCGGCGATTAGAAAATGCACAACCGCTACAAGTCGACGCGCCGCGAAACAGGCATCCGCCAGCTTGGAAATGAGCCCAGCGATTTGCCCCGCGGCAATTCGAAATGCCGGTCGCAGGGTGGCAATTGGCCGATTTCCGCCTTGAGGAAGGGGTGGCCCGCCCAGCAAGGAAAAATGGGTGGTCGTGTAGCGACGGCTGTCCTCAGCCGTTTTCTCAAGAAAGACAGCAGCGGCTGAGGACAGCCGCCACTACATTTTTTCAAATTAAGCGACGACCAAAAAATATTTGTAAGCCAGCGGCGCTCAGCGGAGCGCAATGGTCCGTTGCAGCGGGCGCAACACGCTTTCGACCACGTATTGATCGACAATGTCCTGGCACACTTGCGCCAAGCGATCGACCACTTGCACAAACGTTTGGTCCGGCTCCAGGCTGCCATAGTGCCGAGCCGTGACATACACGCTAAGCTGCTCCTCCGGATATTCGCCGGTGCGAATTTGGTAGGCATTGGTGCGGTTTTCCACGCTCACGCGAACCTGCGTGCGGCAATCTTCATCCATCGACAGCGTCAGCGACGGCTCGAAATTGATGACGCCGCCGCCGGGCAACTCCTGCAAGCGCTCCATCGCCGGACAGACGCCCAGCGCTTCGGCCACCAGCCGATTGTGGTTGCCGCGATAGGTGAAATCGAATCCGAATAACAGATCCAGCGCTTCGCAATCCAGCGGACTGACCGACAGCATGAACGGCGCCATTTCCAGCACCAGGCGGTGTTGCTCCATGGCTTCTTCCACCGAGGCGGGGTTTACTTGCCCGGAGCACAGCCGGCGCGGCTCCACCGTGGCCCAGCGATATTGCGAGCGGTCTTTATCTTCCTCCAGGACAAAATCGCGCTTGTCGCGGCAATAAAACTTCCGCATGGAGGGATATTTTTTCTGAATGCGCTCGAAATAATGCAATACGGTGTCGCGCTGCTGAGGGAGCTCCATCTCCGTGCTCAGGTTCATGTTGACGTAGAAATCGTCCGATAGTGCGGTGTATTGGGTCATCACGAATTTGCTCCTGGGTGCACCTGCCGAAAACTTCCATGTCTCGAGGAGCGGGCGGCGGGCCGTACGTTTGAGCCAGCAGTACCAAGGAAAGTTGAATTTTCGCTGCGGCCAGTATAAATGCTGCCGGCCGGCGCTGTCAAAGGCGCTCCCCGCCAGGGCACTTTACAGCCGCTGAGGAGTCACTATACTGTGCAAGTGTTCAGACATTGCACGACGTTGCACAGGGAGGTTCATCCATGCACGACGAACTGACAGCTTTTCGCACAGCTTTCGGCTGGTGCGCCATGTTGGGGCGCGGGCCAAAATTACGGGCGTTGACGTTTGGCCATCGAAATTCGGAGGCGGCCATGGCGGCGCTCGAAAGCCAATTAACCGCTGACGCCCGGCGATCTTCTTGGAACCGGCCCTTGGCGCAGCGCTTGGTCGACGCGCTGGAAGGCGAGCCCGATTTATTTACGGATGTGGAGGTCGATTTCGACCATCTCACGCCGTTTTCGCGCCGGGTGGCGGCTGCTTGCCGGCGAATTCCCTGGGGCGAAACCCGCAGTTACGGCCAGTTGGCGGCCACAGCTGGCCGACCGGCCGCGGCCCGCGCCGTGGGGCGCGTGATGTCGCAAAATCGGACGCCGCTGATCGTGCCTTGCCACCGAGTGATCGGCAGCAGCGGCCGGCTGGTTGGGTTTTCCGCGCCGCAAGGAATAGCGCTCAAGCGGCGCTTGCTGGCGCTGGAATCGGCCGTGTTGTGCAGCTAATAAGTTGCAAGATTTCAGCAATCGTCGGGAAATTTGGACTAGAATTGATTCGGTTCGTCGACAACAATACCGCCCCTTGCTCGCCCAGAGAATCCCACCGTTCGGATGCGGCTTGTCGCGTCCGCCTGCCTTCCAGTCCAACTTTCCCAGCGAAAACGGGATGCCCGCCGAAGCTCAACATTTGCCCATGCCCGACGGCTGCATTTTGCAGCGCCGCAACGATGGCGCGGTGTTGGTGCGCGTTCCTTCGCGCCGACGACAAGCCGCTCCGCTGCCCGATGCCGTGTTCACGTTCCGCGCGGGCGATCCGCAATTCGATTTTTGGCATCAGCAATTGGCGCAGCAAGAAGCGCAACAACAGTAGTTGGCTGCGCAGCCGACGCACGCCGGGCGTAATCGCCGGACAGCGTCACGGTCCGTGATGCTGCAATTGCTGGGTGTAAGCCCCAATGCCTTGCAGCACAGCGGCTGGCACAAGAATTTCCGTATCGATGTTTTGTGCGCCCAGTTGCGCCGAAACCCCAATGTCCGGAGTGTTGGGAAACGGCGGCAGTTGCAGTGGAAATTGCGGCATCGTCATTTGCATGATGTTCTTCGTGAATTCCAGGTAGCCCGAGGGATTGATGAATGCCCGCCACTGGGCATCTTTGGGCATCAAGGCGACGGTGGTTTTCACATCGACATCGGAGCTGAGCGAGGTCTCGGGCGATTTAACCGCTTGGAGGACGGTTTTCAAGTTTTCGCTATCGCCCCAGGCCATGACCACGGTGGTGGCGTCGGCCATGGCCATGTAGGTGGTGGCCTTGTTATCGTTTCCCATCAGAATTTGGGTCATGCCCATGGCGCGCGGCGCGCCGTTTTGCTGCATGCTGTTGAATACGCCGGTCATGTCGGCGGTGACTTCCAGGACCGGGGCGCCGTCCATTTCCGATTTGCTGATTTCGTAACTGGGCAGCGCCGGGTTGTTGAGCGACTTCAGCATGTTGCCGTAGATAGTCATCGACGATTCGTAATCTTGCAGATAGGTTTGCGCGTTCTCTGCGTGCACCACGGCATACATTCGGGAATACATCGATTTGCCCGAAGGGGGCACGCCCATGACGAACGACATCGATTTCAAGCCGCGTAGGCTGTGCTTGAATTGCTCGGCCAATTTGTTCCAATCGTCGTCGCTGATTTTTGTGCCTCCCTGATCGGCTGTCGAGCCCCGCAGCGCCTTCAGGCTAAGCGTGGTAATACAGTTGCGCATGGTGCTCCCCATAGAGCCGTCCAAGGCCATCAAATACGTGCCGGTAGGCAAGCCCGCCAGAGACTGGCTTGGTGGGGACGGAACTTGGGACGCCGCTTTCGATAGTTCGCCGCCGCTGGCCAATTGAAGTCGATTGACCAGGTGCAGCGTGTGGTCGTCGTCAATGCGCAAACCGACGCCCATTTGCGAAACTTCGCGCTGGGCGATGGGAATCAACTGCGACAGAAGGCTTTGTGCTTGCCGGGTAGATTCCGGCGCCTGCTTATCTTCAAAAGCTTTTAGTGCGCTGCCCGCGCGATCCAGCAATACTTTTACTCCGCTGTTGGTAATCACCAGCCCCACGTCTTGTTGGGCAGCCCAGCCGTTCAGTGTAGCGGCCGAACCGGCAGTTGGAGCAGCCGCCGCGGCCACGATGCGCTCCAGCTGCTTGCGGCTTTCGTCGCCGGCATGCGCGAACACGGCGAAATTATCGTTTACTTTCGCGATGAGCAACTTGGGAACGTGCGGCAGCGTGAGTTGGCTAATGCCGCCGCCTTGATCTTGCGGCGAGAATTGCCCAATGAGCTTTTGATAATCGGTGATCGCTACCAAGCCCACGAAAGTGCCGAAATCGTGCTCCTCGGTTGACGGTCCGATGGCTGCCACGACCAGCGGGCCATCTTCCTTCAGCCCGTCTTTCAAGCCAATCATGCCGCGGCCGAGCATCATGGGAGAAGGAATGGGCATTTGCAGTGCGCCCCCCAGCCCGGAAATTTTTGCGTCCAAAACGTTTAGTTGGGGAATAACCACGGCCGCCAGAGTGTCGTCGGGGAGCAATGTTAGCGCGGCGGCTGCATCGTTCGAAGCAGCGGTTGCCAGCGAAGCGCGGTGCAGCACGCCCAGCGCCAACACAAGCACAAGCGGAGCAAAACGAAATCGGACAGATCGGATCATGGAAAAATTCTCCGTGATGAAAGTTGGTCAATACGGACGCTTAGCGTCCGCAGCATTGGTCATTGGGACTTGGTCATTGGTCATTTCTTTAGAGCGAGCCTACAGAAACAAACGCCAACGCCAAACCGCCCTGCCCTGTGGTTAGCGTCCCTTTGGGCAGCGTGCAAATTAGACCAACATTCGCCGTGAATTTCAACGGTTTTGGCGCCAATAAACAGGCTGTTTCCCGGCCCGTTTTGCATCCTTGGCCCAAATCTGAAAGCGCCTTGATATGCGCCGAAATGAAGCCAGCGGTAGTAAATACAACCACTATTTCTCCAGCGACTGCGTTAGGACTTCGAAAGGCAGCGGCGCCTTCGCGCCAGCAATGCCACTGCAGCGGCAATGCCGGCCAGCACTGCGGCATTTGGCTCAGGAACCGTACTTGCTGATCCCCCGCCTGATAGAAGCAAATTTAGCAGCCCTTGCAGATCGGCGTTGGTCACTTTGCCATCGCTGTTGAGGTCGCCAATCAATTGCAGGTTGGGCGTCGTCACGCCGTATTGTGTTTCATAGCCATTCAAATCAGTCAGCGCTTTTTCCGCCGCCAAAATATCAGAAGCATCGACATGCCCATTGCGATTGAAATCCCCCGGCAGCAGAGGCCCTAAAGCAGTAAAGCCGGTTTGGGACGTGTTGGACTGGGCATACGGGGCGTTTACCATGTTCTTGAGGAGGTGGCCGCCGCCGGAGGAGTTGTAACCGGAGACAGTGCCATTGAGCGTCGGGTAGAAAGTTCCATCCTGATAAACTTCGCCGAACACCTGCGTGACGGATGCCGCAGTGAATGCTCCAGACCACTCCGACCCTGGGAAGTATCCTGCCAACGTGCCATTGAGGTAAAGGTTCCAGTTCGGGGCATTGTACTGGAACTCGACCTCCCCAGACGTTCCCTCCGCCGACTTCAGCGATGTAGCCCAGAAGCTGCCAATATTGGAGACGAAATGGGAGCTGGAATCGTAGCCCTGGCCGTCGCCGTTGATCCAGGAATAAACGAACCAATGGGGGTTGGTGTCGCCATTGAGACCAATATCTGTCGTGACGCCAATCTCGATAATGTTGCCGGAAGCACCAAACGAGTTGGACATGGACATCTCAAAGAGCGAGTGCTCATCCACAATCGCGTTGCTGATTGCCTGAGCGTTGATCGGCAGGTTGATGTTTGCCTCTGTGGTGGAAGTGGGGTCATAGTCGCCCACGTACAAATAACCCGCCGAACCAGCATTGGCTGAAGTAGCCATAAACACCAGTGGCTGAACGAGCGCCATGATGGCGATGACGGAGCGACGAATGGACCGCGTGCGATTCATGATCTCCCTTCCTTGGCAATGTTAACCGCGGGGTTATTTTGGCTTTTCCACGGTTCATCAGTCAACGTAGGGTTCTCAGCGAATGATGTTGTACCTGTGTTGTTCGGCGTAGCGTTCAACCTCCACGTGCTGTGCGGGAATGCTGGCGTCCTATTTCTTGCTCGGCATCCGATAGTACGCTACAGCTTTGCCGCCGTTGGAAAGCCAGCCCTGTGCAGCCAATCGAAAATCGGGGCAATCTTTTACGACATTTTGCCCGACCCACACTTTCGCGTGCGCAGAGCGAGTCGGAAAGCAACGGTCGATAACCAAGTGGTCGAAATGCCTGAGCTCGTCCAGCTTCGCTTTGGTGAGCGTTAAATGAATCTCTGTGAATCCAGACTGTTTTTTCGTGACAATTTCCACAGAAGATACATCTTCGGCATTAATAATGAACTGGGGTATGCCGTTGGCGTCGGTTGGAACTTCCCCCTGGCACCCAGTGGCCAAAAGCACGAAAAGCGTCCGTAGGCTGAATCACACTTTCAGCTTGTTCGCGCGCGGCTCGGTCATGTCGTTAAGTTACCATTCGCAACGTTTATTGTTCAATCAAAGCGCGCGAACAAAAGCAGCCTGCAAACCGTCGTTTGATTCGCGGATTGCAGGCTTTTTCGATGTCTGGTACGATGTGAAATTCGCATCCGCACCCCTAGCTCAATTGGATAGAGCATCGGTCTACGGAACCGAAGGTTACTGGTTCGAATCCAGTGGGGTGTACTGTACCGTAAAACCTGCCAAACGCTAGCGATAGCGTACCTGCCTGAGAACGGCAGCGTGGCCTTGAAGCTCCAAGAAAAGTGGTAGTACTACCACTTGGAGGATTAAGGCGTCATGCTGCCAAAACCACGAGTTCCCTCCTACCGCTTGCACAAGGCAAGCGGTCAAGCCCGCGTTATCCTGCAGGGCCAACATATCTATCTGGGGCGCTACGGATCGGCAGAAAGCCGCGAGGCGTATGGCCGTCTGCTGGCCGAAACATTTCGTCCCGGGGCCGAACCGCCCGTGGTCCAATCGATACGGCGCAGGTGATTTTGGCGCCCGCGGCCTCTTTCTTGTGTTGTTTGGCCACGAAGTCAAGCGCGCCGCCAAAGCAGGCGGCATAGCCGGCGGCAAACAAATGTTCCGGGGTGGTCGTCTGGGGTTTGCCCGGTCCGCCCATAGCTTTTGGCACAGAGAGATCTGCTTTCACCGATCCATCGCTAGCCTCGGTGTGTCCGTTGCGACCACCGGTTGCAGTCGCGGTGGCGGTAAATAACGGCTTGATTTTATCCATGACTAAGCCTCACTAGGGGTTTAGGTAAACAGAAATAAATGCCAACAACTTTCGTTGCAACAATGGGGCTGAAATCATCACCATGCCTCCAGGTATTCAACGACTGATCGACAGCAAGCGATGAGCGCACGTCACCGCGAGCGAACCATCGCCCACGGCAAATCCTACACGCTTGGTGGATCCCGAGCGAATGTCGCCGGCGGCCAACACGCCGGGCACAGTCGTTTCCAGAGGACAAGGGTCGCGGTCTACTCGGGGCCATAATCCCGAGCGAACGACATCGGTGCCAGTCAAGAGATAACCATTGGCATCGCGAGCAATCTCGGTAGGCAGCCATTCCGCCGCGGGCTCGGCACCGATAAAGACGAACACTGCCGAGCAGGGTATGTGTTGCCGCGTTTTCGTAGAGCTGTTTTTGAGTTCGATCTCTTCGATATGCCGATCTCCATAAATCGCTGCAATCTTGGTTTGCTCATGAATCACCACATTGGCGGTTGCCCGAATCCGCTGCGACAAGTATTCCGACATGCCCGGTCCCAGCGTACGACGGATGTGCAAATGCACCTTGCGCGACGGACAACATTCGGCGAGGAACATCACGGCTTGTCCGGCGGAGTTTCCTCCGCCGACCACGGCGACATCCGTGCCGTCGTAGAGATCCGCTTCAACCGTGGTGCAGGCATAATAGATGCCGGCCCCTCGAAAACGGTCTGCTCCAGCCGCTTCCAATTGTCGCCAGCGAACGCCCAAGGCGAGCAGCAGGACCCGACAGCGAATTTCAGCGCCGCAATCCAATTTCAGCATATGTAACTCGTCAACGGATCGCGCGGGAGTCAGGCGCTGAACGTCAACGGGAGCGATGATTCGCGCACCGAACTTGAGCATTTGCAAAACACCGCGCGTCGCCAGATCCGCACCACTCAAACCAGCCGGAAAACCGATGAAGTTCTCAATGCGCGACGAACCACCAGCTTGGCCGCCAGGTCCGAGCCGGTCGAGCATTAAAGTGGACAGGCCTTCGGACGAAGCATACACGGCGGCGGCGATGCCTGCCGGTCCTGCGCCCACAATCGCCAAGTCCACTTCCTGCGAAGGACAATGTTTCCAAATTCCAGCCTCGCTGGCGAGCTCCTGTAAGGAAGGGTTTACGAGAACTCGCCCGTTGCCACATTCAATGATCGGCGTCTTTCGCGGTGAGCCCAGCTCCCTGAAGATGCGCTGGCCTCCTTCAGTTTCCGAATCGAACCAGGTAAAGGGGACAAAGTTTTTGTACAGAAATTCCCGGACTGTATTCGTGTCCCTACAGCGTCCTGGGCCGACAACACGCAATCCAAGTGTTCCCAATTGCGTTAACAGTTCCCGCCGACGGCTAAATGCGACGATTAACTTCTCTCCGAAACTCGGGACGCGATTCAGAAGCGCCCGGAGATGGCTGTTTGGGATTCGCAACACATGGGTTGCGCCCCTGGCTACTGCAGTCACAATCACCGGTCGTCCGGTGAGCAAGTCGATGTCTCCCGAGAATTGTCCGACATCATGAACGACGATGACCCGGTTGCCATCGGTCGGATTTTGAATTTCGATCTGACCGGATTCAACGATATACAAATCGATATCCGCTTGACCGACTCGAAAAATAATTTCACCATCAACGTAAACGCAATGTTTTGCCAATGGCTTGACATGCGCAAGTTCGGCACTGGTAAGTCGAGGAAACGCGACTTCTTCTGTCTGAACCATTGGGCCTCCTCGATACGTGGATGATTTAGCTTGCCGACTGATGATAGACCAAATAACGCGACCATCGACGAACGCACTAAGGTTACTTTGTTTAATTCGTGCGTAGCCACGCAAGTGCCGACTCTCGATCGTCGTAGTGAAATCTCTTTACTTTAGGCCTGATAAAAGGCGCCGCAAGTCGCGGGAAAAGCGACAAAAACGTACTATCGGTTACAGCAGCAATTTTTTTTACTTTCGCACGGTGGTCACGCACAAATCGGAAATGCGACTTTAATCCCGCAAAGTTCCGCCATCCGGGAAATCGCTTGGCAATTACCAACAATCCCTGCAATGCGTCCTTCTCATCGATATATGGGTCCACCTCGCCTGCCAATTCCTCAAAGTCATTGGCCTCCAGAGGCTCTTTGGGAGACACTAACAATATCCCTTCATCACGAAGCAATGTGTGGGAAATCATAGGCTTTACCCTCCTTCCGAAAAAAATCCGAAATCACTCTTGCCACCTAATGTAATTATTGCAAAGACAGGGCCATTGGAAACTTATGTTTCTTCAAACTCGAAAACTGAGGGTTATTGGATCAACGCGAACCATGGTGGACTCACAGACGCCAACCAGTTTCGCAATGCCTACGCGATTTCGAAAGACACACCGCTCAGTCATTTTTCAAAACCACCCGGAACCTATTGAATGTAGAATCGCTTGCCCGCGCGATCAGGGGCAGTAGGATCTGTAGGATGAGTTTCTTTGGAATGCTGACGTTAAGCAGAAACGCAGCGTTAGAGGCCGTAGCAGGGTCAGCCGACGGCCTAAACTCTCAGAGCTTAAGAGAGAGAAAGGAGTTCAGAATGTCTACGAAAAACATCAAACTCGTTCAAAGCTTTTATGAATCTGTGTCCAACGGTGACTTTGGAGGAGCCAGCCAACTACTCGATCCGAACGTGGAATGGCTCGAGCCGGATGCGCCAGATCTGGGGAAGGCCGGAACGCATCATGGTGCCGACGCCGTATTCCGTGAGGTGATCGAGCCGGCTTACGAGAAATTCGATCAGCTTCGGCTTGAATTGGATGAGTTTCTCGATGCCGGAAATTGTGTCGTTGTATTGGGCAGTTTTCGTGGCCGCGGCAAGACTACGGGCACGGAATTAAACGCACCATTCGCCCACGTCTGGAAGTTGCAAGAGAACAAGGTTATGTGGTTCCGAAACTTCACGGACACCACGAACTTCAGGCATGCTTTGGGTATCACACCGGCTGTATACCGCAATTGATGCGCTCGTCAGATGAGCCCGATAAATCACAGCTCTTGCCACGACAGGGCCGACGCGACAGTCCCGAAATCCTTCGGTTGTCGGCACTGGTCGACGTGTGCTTAGGCGTCATGTGGATTTGCTGCTCCACCATTGCGCGATACTTGCCACCTTTGGACATCAGTTCCCAACGACGGATCGTTCGTCATATCCTGCGGCTTCACCGCGCAACCCGCGGTCATCGGAACGTGGAAGAGCAAGGTCCCGATGCGGTTGGTAACGTATCCCAGTAATACAGATGTTCCGATGCGCACCTCGGTCCCGACCGGCAAAATGCCGAGGTCTTTCCAATCCGCGAGCCCCATAGTTCATATCGGTCAAAATAAGCGTCAGGCCGCCGCCAAGATTATCGTGCCCGACAAGACTATTGGTTCCCTGGAGCGCGGGCTGTTTACTAGAGACTTGATGTCGACGGTCGCAATTGGTCACGGGGGATCCGAAAGTGGTCAATAAGGACTGGATCGTCGACGGCGACATCCTGGAGAAATAGTGCGCAAGCAGCATGGGATTGAACGCGTCTGGCGCTATGCATCAGCTTGACGGCCCTTGTTGTGTCAGGTTCGCGGCTTTATGGAATGACCACCAGCGGCGGGGCGACAGCGGGCAACGGTTTTAGCGGTGCTGGGACGCTATTTACGATTAACACAACGGAACGATTTTTTCAGTGTTGCACAATTTTAACCGGGGAAACTTGGGAGCGACACCGGGCACTATTATGATAAAAGATTCCGTTTTATACGGGGCGACCACCGAACGTGGCGCACGGGGAAATGACATACTATATCAAATGAACACGGACGAAAGCGGGTTCACCGTGTTGAATGCGTTTAGCGAGGTGCTTCCAACTCCGTCCGGGGATTTGGGATCCGTTGGGAATTCAGTTTACGGCACCGATCAAGGCTGCTTTACAGTCGATCAGGGGGCTGTATATACCTACCCTTCCAGTCTCCGAGCCATCGTCTTTCATTCTCTTGGCGCTGGCGACGTTGGCTGTGCTGGGCAGATTGACGCGAATTAAAACACCGCTATACTAATTGGCGCCCGCTGTGCGCGGCCCCTTTACCCGGGCTGGCGCGGGACGCTCATCGTCCGACAAAATCAGCGGGTATTTTTCTTGCGCTCGACGGAGTTTCGCATACTTCGGTCCTCCAATAGAGCTAGCCGCAAATGGGCGGCATGGGTACCCTCTGTATAGCACTTTTGTACAATCAGTTTGAGTGGTTACGACGCGGCCAATCTTTTGGCTGCATTTTTCATTCCGCCTCAGGCTTGCCCAAATCATGAGAGTAGCGCTCGCAAAGTAGCGAATTCACCCAGGTTGCACTCGACGTCCATTTTAGTTAACGGTCTTCGCGTATGTATCCTGACGTCTCATTGTTTTAGATGAGGCGGCTAGCCAAAGCGCTGGCAGTCACTAAGTGTTAATCTTGCCTAATCACTGATCGTGTACACCAATCTGTTTTCTCGCACAATTT
>DASRSD010000148.1 GCA_035656635.1 Pirellulales bacterium | reverse complement strand
CGACGTGAATGGCGACTGTGTGTACGAGCCGCAAACAGATCTTCCGCTGGCGGATGTGCAAATTGACTTGCTGGACAATCACGGCAACGTCATCGCCACGACCAAGACCGACGCCCAGGGCAATTACGAATTCGACGATCTCGATCCCGGCACGTACTCGGTGTTCGAGCATCAGCCGGCCGGCTTTGACCAGGGCATGGACATGGTCGGCACGATCGACGGAATTAAAGTGGGCGAGAACAGCGCCGTCGATTTACTCAATAACATCACGCTCACCTCCGATGCCCACGGCATTGATTACGATTTTTGCGAGTACATTCCCGGCAGCATCAAGGGGAAGGTCTGGAACGACACCAACGGCGATTGCGTGTACGAGCCGGGAACCGACTTGCCCCTTTCGGACGTGCAAATCGACCTGCTAGATAGCAGCGGCACCGTCATCGCCACGACCAAGACCGACGCCCAGGGCAATTACGAGTTCGACGATTTGGATCCCGACACGTATTCGGTCTTCGAGCACCAGCCGGCCGGCTACGAGGAAGGCATGGACATGGTGGGTACCATCGGCGGCATTACCGTGGGTGAAAACACGTCCGTCGATTTGTTAAACAAAATTGTCATTACCTCCGGCGCCAACGGCATCGATTACGATTTCTGCGAATACTTGCCCAGCAGCATTTCCGGCTATGTGTTCCAAGACGGCCCGCCGATTGTGTTGGGCATTGGCCAAACGCTGCCCAATATCGACACCATTCGCACCGGCGTGCGGGCGCCCGGCGACAAGCCCATTCCGGGCGTAACGCTGGCGTTGTATGACGAATCGGGCAGTCCCATTTTGGACGATGCCGGCCAGCCGCGGACCGCCGTGACCGATGCCAACGGCTTCTACGAGTTCGACGATTTGGATGCCGGCACCTATATTGTTCGCGAGTTTCAGCCGGCCAATTACATTGACGGCATCGACACGCCGGGCAGCACCGGCGGCGTGGCCATCAACCACAACACGCCCCCCTCGGCCATTCCGACGTTGCCGTTCAATCCGAATTTCGACGCCATCGTTACCATCCCGTTGGGCCGCGAGCAAAACTCGGTGGAAAATAATTTCAGCGAAGTGGTGGTGCAGCGCGTGCCCTTCATTCCGCCGCCGCAAAATCCACCCACGAATCCGCCGCCGCTGGCCAGCGAAACGCCGCCGCCGCTCATCCCACTGGTGATTCCGCCGTATCAACCGCTGATTAACAATCCCGATTTGAACAGCGGCGATGCGATCGGCTACACCTGGCACTTGAGCATTGTCGATGCCGGCTTCCCGCGCGGCGGCGATGCCCAAAGCGTGGCCGTGGATCTATCGAACGTGTCGATGGAAACGGCCACCTGGATGGACATGAACATGGTTTCCGCCCAGTTGACATACATCGATGCCAACGGCCAGACCGTGCAGCAACAACTCACCGGCATGAAAGACGGCATTCCCATTGCCGGCGATTTCCGCGGCGATGGCCAAAGCGAGTTGGGCTTCTACGCCGACGGACAATGGTTCATCGATTTGAATGGCGACGGCCGCTGGGACAAGGGAGATATTTGGGCCCGCCTGGGAACGCGCGAAGACCAGCCGGTGGTGGGCGATTGGAACGGCGACGGCAAAGACGACATCGGCTTGTACGGTCCCGCCTGGCCGCTCGATCCGCATGCCGTGAAAGTCGATCGCGGGCTCCCCTCGCCACTCAACAAAACGCAAGTTACTGCCAAGCGCAAGAAAAACATTCCGCCTGATGCCGACGACGCCACCAGTGGCCGCCGCGATTTACAGCGCGGCGAAAACGGCAAGCTGCGGGCCGATTACATCGACCACGTGTTCCACTACGGCACGGCGGTGGAAAAAGCGATTGTCGGCGATTGGATGGGAACCGGCCTGCGGCACATTGGCGTGTTCCGCAACGGCACCTGGTGCTTGGATATCGACGGCGACGGCCGATTGACCGAGAAAGATTTGATCTGCGAGTTCGGCCAAAAGGGAGATATTCCCGTCGTTGGCGATTGGACCGGCGACGGCATTGAGAAAATTGGCGTGTACCGCAATGGCACGTTCTATCTCGATGTCCACAATCACCACAAGCTAGATGCCGACTGCAAGGTCGTTCAACTCGGGCAAGCCGGCGACATTCCGGTCGTGGGTAAATTCGACGGCAGCGGCCGGGCCACGGTGGGCGTGTACCACGTGAACGGCTCCAGCGCCGTGCAAACCGCGGCGAAGCCGTCAGAAACCGTGACCAAGTAAACGGGCGTCGGAATTTTCTCCGCCGGCTGAGCGTTTACGCAGATTTCAATTGCTGCAACTCCGCGTCAGCGGCGGCAATTTCTTTTTCCAAGCGCACAATGTCCCCCGGCTCGTCGGGCTGCTGCTTGGCGCCAGCCAGTTGTTGCCGCAGCTTTTGCAGTTTTTGGTGCAAGACATCAATCCGCTTTTTGGCTTTTTTATCCACCGGGGGCTCCGGTTGATGGGGTAGCGGAGGGCGGCGAGCTGCTTGGAAGCGCGATTTCAACCGGAGCCGTCGCAGTCGCCGCGATCTTGGGTAGCGTTGGTCCCACGTGGGTGAAGCGCAACACGCCGGAGAGTGCCACAACGACCAGCGCCAGAACCAAATTCACCGTCATCCACCATGTGGCATCCTGGCGAAATTTTTGCGTTGCCTGCCCACGGCCCGCCAGAGCGCTAGCGATAAAAAACACCACCATCGCCAGAGCAAACTTCGCTCCGAACACAAATTGATACAGCGAGTTATATGCCTGATGCCATTGCGCCCAAGGCTCGGTTTTGCTCTCGGTCAAAAACAGCACGAAGTTAATCAGCCCGCTGATTAGCAAAAACGCAACCGAGCCGGCCACTAACTTGGCCCACCGAGAACGAATTTGCTCGTGCAAGGCTTTTCTTTGCTCATCGGCCAGCACGCTCACCGAGGGGACCAGCGCAAAGCGCATGAAAGCGGTTCCCCCCACCGCCACCATGGCGGCCACCAAGTGAAACCATCGTAAGGCCAGAGCGAACCAATACATGGAACAAGCGGGGATTAAGAGTTGTGGAGCCGAGCAAATCGACCGTGACGAAGCGGTAGTTTAGCTCCGCGCCCCAGGCCGGGCTAGGGGCCAGTCAATCACATTTCTTGCTCTTAGGTGTGACCGGCCTGCCTCAGACGCTCGACCAAACCCAGCGCTGCAGCACGGTCGGCAATTTCGCCGTCCAATTGCGCTTCGCGCGCAGATTGCAGTAGCCGCGCAAACGCAGGCCCGGCGGGAATTCCCTGGGCGATTAAATCCGCGCCGGTGATGAGCGGCGACGGATTCAATTGGGCCGCGGGCAATTGCAACTGTGCGCGGCAAAATGCTACGTCCCGCGGATCGGCCAAGCCTAATTCGGCCTGTGCCGCAAAGAGCTTGAGCAAATCATCCGCCTCGTCAGCCACCAGCAAGGGTTGCAACTGCGACCAACGCTGGCTGGCCGCGCCGATTAACGCATGTTGATTTTTCAACAGAAATGCCAGCCGATCGGTTTCAATACGCGCCAACCGCCAGCGCCGGCCAACTGTTTCCGCCAAGTTTTCTCCAGCGGCTGCATGCAGCAGAATCGCCAGCGCTAGCGGAAACGACGATTGTTGTATGGCCTGCAGGAGCGCCAAAGTTCGACACGTTGCGGGCCACGCCTGCGGCGATGAACTTTCGGCAGCCGTTGCTTCGCGGCTCCAGCCTTCGATTTCTGCAACTTTGACGGTCTCGGGCAGAATCGCCGCCAGCAAACCGGTGATGTACAGCAATTGCACGGCGCGGACCACGCCCGGCTGCTCCAGCATGGTGCGCATTTCGTCGGCGATGCGCTCGGCACTGACGATCGAAATTTGCGATGCCATTTCGCCAATCGCCACGAGCGTATTTTCCTCCAATCGAAAATCGAAGACCGACGCAAACCGCACCGCCCGCAGCAGCCGCAGCTTGTCTTCGGTGAAGCGCGCCAGCGGATTGCCGATGGCCCGCACCACGCCTTGCTGCAAATCGGCCTGGCCGCCGACAAAATCAATCACTTGCTCCGCCAGCGGATCGTAGAACATGCCATTGATGGTGAAATCTCGCCGCTGGGCATCTTCTTCCGGCGAGCTAAACGCCACACGGTCGGGATGCCGCCCATCGCTGTAACTGACATCTTGGCGAAAAGTGGCGACCTCAATTTGCCCCGCTCTGCGCGGACCCAGCACGGTCATCACGCCAAACGCCGCGCCCATGGCAAGGGTTTTGCGGTTGCGGAACACTCCGCTAATTTGCTCCGGGAGAGCATTGGTGGCCACGTCGTAATCGTTGGGGGTGCGTGCCAAGAGCGAATCGCGCACACAGCCGCCGGCCCAATAGGCGGTAAAGCCTTGGTCGCGCAGTTGACGCACGACTTCAACGGCAAACTGGCGCTGTTTGTGCGGGTCGAGGTAAGGCATAGGCCGCAAGCAATCGAATTGTCAATCGTAACTATCCGGCGGCAGAAATCGAGGTGGCCTTGCTCATGACGGCTGAATCGATGGCCTGGTTCACGCGGTCGATCATGCGCTGGCGGAAGGCGGCATCGGGCACAAATTGATGTTCCACCGACGTCCGCAAAAAATGCACGGTTAACTCCACCGGCGGCTGCTGCAAAATTTGCTCCACTGCCAAAGCATACACTCCCAATTGCAGCTCGAACTGCGAGGCCAAAGCGGCCGCCGTATCGGCGGAAACCTGGTTGGTTTTGTAATCGAGCAAATGCCACCGGCCGGACGCATCTTGGTATAGGCAATCGAGGAAGCCTTGCAAATAGCGATTTCGTATGCGCGGAATTTTTGCGGCCGTCGAATGCTTTTCGTGTGCATTATCTCTCGGAGGCCAGGCCAGCAAAAATTCCAATTCGCGGCGCACGAGCTTGGCCTTGGCCAGCTCGCGCGCCCGGGGCGATTGAGCAAAGCGTATTAACATTTCCACGGCGGCATCGGCCAGCTCGGCCTGGTAACCGGCGCACGATTCCAAACAGCGAGATGCCATGTCGCGCAGCTTTGCGGGATGGTCTGATGCGGTCGCAACCCACCCGGCAAAATCGAGCCGCGCCAAGGCCTGATGCATTAGCGTGCCTAAATCAATTCCGGCGCCGCTGAGCGCCGGGCGGCTATCGCTTTCGTCGGCCAGAAACGTCAAGGCGGTGGCTTGTTCCTCGACCGGTTCCAGCAGGCCATTTAAGCGCGAGACGGAAAACCGCCGTTGGGCTGCAAAATCGATCTGCACGGGCAGCGCCAGGCAAGCGTTGGAATCGGGCATTCCACTGCTGACCGGAACTGCCGCCATTTCCAAAGCGCGGTTGAGCAGTTTGTCCAAATCGCGCCAGGCATGTTTTTTTGGAATGGCCGCAGCGTTTGGCGGGAGCATCGTGGTGACTTTCACTTGCGGAATTTTATACTCGCCGGTGTCGGGCAGCGTGCCACAAAATGTGCCGGTTTGCAAATCGAACCGCTGAGCTACAAATTTGGCCCACTCGCCTTGGGGCGACTGCAAGCTTGGCTCGTTCATTCCTCCGGAGAGAACCAGGTAATCTGCGGCGCGCGTGGCAGCCACGTACAATAGCCGCACGCGCTCGGCTTCGATCTCTTGATTGTCCAGAACGCGCAACAAATCGTGCCCCGTTACGCCGTCGGTTTTTTTGTCGCTGGGATTGATGCGCACCAGCGGGCCCAGCTCCGGATGCCAATTCGCAAGATCGCTGGTGGTTGCGGACCGGCGGTTGAGGTCGGCAATGAATACCACCGGAAATTCCAAACCCTTGGCTTGATGGACGGTCATCAATCGCACCACATTGGTTTTTTCCGGATGCGTGGCGGCCAGCGGCTCGTGCGGCACACTGGCCACAAATTGCGAAAGCTGCACAATAAAATCGGCCAAGCCCATCACGCCGGAGCGATCGAACGTTCGGGCCTGCTCGAGCAGCTTGCGAACATTGGCCAATTTTCGCTCGCCCATGAATTCGGCCACCAGAGCGGCATCATAACCCGTCAGGGCGAACGCTTCGTTCAAGAGCGCGGCAATGGGCAAACGATCTTTGCGCGAGCGCAAGTGGTCCAACGTTTGGGCGGCAAATTTTGCGCGGCGCTGCTGGGCTTCGTCCAGTTCCTGCGGCCAGCGCTCGGCAAATAGCCCGGCCGCCAAACCCTGCGAGTGTTGTGCCAGCCAGAACAGCGTTTCGTCGGTCAGCCCGAACATTGGACTGCGCAGCACTCCAGCCAGGCTGACGACATCGGCCGGGCTGGCCAGCGCCCGCAATAAATTGACGACGTCATAAATTTCCTGCTGCATATAAAAGGCATGTCCGCCGACCAGATAATAGGGCACATCGCAATTACGGAGAGCCTCTTCGTATGCCTGCACGTCCGAAAGCGCACGAAACAAAATGGCAATATCCCCAAATTGAACGCCGCGCGGAACGTATCCATGGTCCGACTGCTTTTCGGCGACGAGAAGCTCGCTGGAATCGACCATGCGGCGAATCCGGCGCGCGATCAAATCGGCCTCGTTTTGTCGCGATTGGCCTGCCGTGCCGGCTGTTTGCTCTTCGACTTCGCCGGCGGCCCACAAAAATTCGCCAGCAGGAACGGCCGTGGCTTGCGGGCGCTGTGCCGTAAGCGGTTGGTACGGCTGAACCGAGCGGTCGCCGGTGGAACTGCGGATGGAAAGCGAGTTGCAAAACAGCGCGTTTACAAAATCCAAAATGGCCGGCTGGCTGCGAAAGTTCCGCGACAATTTCAATCTTCCCGACTCGGGCGTTTCCGCCTGCAAGCCGGCGAACACCGTGGGATCGGCCCCCAGAAAACGATAAATAGATTGCTTGTAATCACCCACGAAATACAGCTTGCCGTGATGTGCGTGCGAGCCGCACAAGGCTTTTATTAATTCCACTTGCAGCAGATTGGTATCCTGACACTCGTCCACCAGCAGCAGCCGCGTTTGCGAGGCCAGTTGTTGTTGCAACGCGGCGAATGCCGGATCAGTCAGCAGTCGATGGGCCTGGACCAGCAAATCGTTGAAATCGACCCAGCCCAGTTCGCGCTTCTGCTTCGCATAACGAGTTTGCACCGTGTGGGCCAATGCCAGCAGGTGCAGGCCAGCTTGAGCATCCGCCTCCGCATTTTGGCCACAGGGTTGCGCAAACCGGGCGACTTTTTTCGCGTCCTCGCGCAGTTCTGCAGCGGAGTTCTTGTATCGCTCATAAAACAATTCGTCCGGCCAATTTTTGATATTACTGATGCCCTTGACTTGCGCATATTCGCAAATCAATTTTAAATCGTTGACAGGATTGCCGCTTTCAGGCAATGCAGAAAGCAATTGCGAAAGCGGCACACAGCGGTCGCGCACCGCTTGTGGGGCAGCGCCGAGCTGGCCGATCATTTCCAACAGCGACTGGGCTGCCTCGGACTGCGCCAGTTGTGCCAGCAGCAGCGGCATAATTTTCGTGGAGCGGAGCTGTTCCCAGGCGGTAACCACTTCGGCGGGGCCGCAATGAATCCACGGCTCAAAATCCGCGGTTTTGTTTTCGACAATCAGTTGAACGACCGCCTCCTGCACGCGCCGCAAATTCAATTTGGCAATTAAATTGATCAGCGGCGAACGCTGCGAATTGGAACTTTCGCTGAGGACATCGCGCAGCGTGTCTTCGCACAGCTCGGCCAGCAGCGTATCGGCCTGCGCCTGTTCGACCACCGTGAAATTCGGATCGAGGCCCGCTTCGACGGCGTGCGCTCGCAACAGCGCTCCGCAGAACGAATGGATGGTGCTAATTCGGGCCGCATCCAAATTGCGCAACAAACGCAGCCAATGCTGTTCCTGATCCACCTGGGGAGCTTTTAGACGCTCGTAGCAATTTTTGCGAATTCGGTTGCGCATCTCGCGGGCAGCGCGCTCGGTGAAAGTAATGGCGATGACTTCGTGCAAATCGGCCAGGGACTCCCCCGGAGGCTGGCGGCGGCCGGAATCGGGAGGGGTTAATTCCGACAGAAATCGCTCGGTAAGCACAAATGTTTTTCCGCACCCTGCCCCAGCTGATAGCGCCACGGAATAATCCCGCGCTTCGATGGCGCGCTGCTGATCGGGGGTGTAGGTTGCTACGGAACTCATGGCAGGGCCGCAACCTGATCGGCTGCAGGATGAGAATGGGACGGCTCGGCAGTGGCCTCCGGCCAGGCTTTGCCCAGGGAACGAATTTGATTGATGCGGCAAATGGTGGAATAAGCGCAGTTGGTAGTGCAATTTTTCTCTGCGCCGAACACCGGAAACTTGCCACCGCGAATGCCTTGCACCAATGACACGACGCGGGCCAAAATTTCGGCGCGCAGCGATTTCCATTCTTCCGTTTCGCACAGTCCTTGTGCGCCAAGTTCAAACAACGGAGGGATGCCGCTGGTGTGAAAGCCTTTTTCCTTCAACCACCAGTAGCCCACTTGCCACGGCAAGGCTTGTTGGCCGGCCAGCAATAACTCTTGCACGGCTAGTGCGTACAACGGCAATTGCAGGGCCAAGCCCGACTGAACATCCGGCAGTGTAGAATTTTTCTTCACGCCGGTTTTATAGTCAAGCACGTTAAATACGATTTGGTTTCCAATCACGCCGGTGTCGATGCGATCGATGCGGCCTGACAGGCGAACCACCTCTTCGCCGCAACGCAAATGGAACGGTTGGTTTGTCGAAAGCTGATCGATCTCCGGGCTTTCGCGCGGCTGCAATCCAAAGGAAACCTCAAAATAAGCCGGCCGCAACGGCTGGGCGAATGTGGATGCGGCCAACGATTTGTCGTAGTCGGCATGCTGGGCAACATACTTGCCCAGCCATTCCTTAATGAGTTGCAGATCGACCGTTTGCAGGGCAATTTCCAGCGGGCTGCCTTGCAGCGCTTCGTGGAGAGCATCCAAAATTTCGCTGATGACTTGCTCGTAGTCGTCGCTGGTTAGATCGCCAGGCGATTGCTGGGCAACTTTGTTCAGGCGCCGATGCAAATGGGCCAGCACATCGTGAGCAAAGCCCCCGCGGCGGCCGTAATCTACTTCCAGCGTAAGTTCCGGCAGTTCTTCCAGGTCCAGCACGTGTTTCGCAAAGAACTGATAAGGGCAGTACGCGTAATCTTCCAGCCGGCTTACGCTCCAGCAATGCTCCGGACCGAAATGCCTTTGCAACCGCTCTTGCGCCTTTGCGCCCAGCAGCAAACCCTCGAACGGACCGAAGCGAGCACTTTTTCTGCGGGCGGCAATAGCTTGCAGGCCTGCCAACAGGCCTGGCATCGCGGCGGCGGACGGCGAAGTTGCCGCAGCACGGGGCCTGAGGAATTGCGCAAGCGGCTGCGGACGATCTTCCATTAATTCAGCCACGGCACGAACACGCAACTCGGTGGGGCTGCACACCGCATGGTGCTGGGGCACGGGGCTAAGAGAAATATCCTCAACGGGCTCGATCCCCAAAGCGTGCTGCAGCTCGGTCACATAGGGGCTGGCCAAAAGCGGCTGGGCGGCGGAATCCAGCGCAGGATAACTTAGAACCAACTGCCGCATCGGGCGAGTGGCTACTTCGTAAAACAGCAACATTTCCTCGCAACTTCGCTGCCGGTTGTCGACAAAGCTAATTCCGGCCGCGCTCAGGCTGCGATATTCCGCCTCGGTGTAAATGCGGTCATCGCGCACCGGCGGCGGAAACACTTTCTCCGCCATGCCCGCCACAAACAAATACGGCACGCTGATGGCTCGAATGCTTTGCGCGGCAAGCACCCGGATTTTGCCGATCAATTCGCTCGAATTCGGCAACGCCTCGACGGCCAAAATATCTTGCAGTCGAGCAATAAATTCTGGCAGCGTGCAGCCCAATGGCGCACCTTCGCCATCTAATTTTTGTTCGAGCTGGCTGGCTGCAGAAAGAACGTTTTTCAAACTTTGCCAGGCGTGCTGGTCATCATTGCCGGCAGGGGCGGCCAGCTTTAGCGGCGCGTGCTCTGCCTCGGTGCGCAACAGCCCCAGCTCATCTACCAGGCGTTGCAAAATTCCAATCCAATCGGATAGTGGGCGGCGCTTTTCCGGCGAGGGAAGCGTTTTGCTCAATTGGCTTAACACGTGGTGCGCCACGGCAAACCGCTGGCGTTGTTCCGCTTTGCGCTGTGCATTGGGTTCGTCTGCCGCATCGTTCGCGGTGGCCAGGATGACCGCATCGCCGGATTTCGTCCGCCATTCCAAATTCGAAATTAAAGTTTTTCGCCCGCTGGGCACCTGCAATTGACGAATGGACCAATCCACGGCCAGCGGCGCGCCAATTTCCTGCCACGCAGGCCAGTTGGGACGAAAATAATTGTTTCCCACAACGGCAAGCAGTTGGCGGAAAGGCCAATCGCCCGACTGCAAACGGAGCAGCGCCAACAATGCCTGCAACATGGGGGAGCGGCCCAATCGCGGCGGCAAATCAATCGCGGCGGGAATGCCGTATTCGGAAAATACTTCCTCCACCAACGCCGAAACCGGCTCCAAAGAGCGAAACACCACGGCCACTTCATCCGGGCGGACCGGTCGAGGGTTCTGTTCGCCGTGGCCGTTCGATGGGACGCTTGAGCCGGCCGAATCTCCATGAACGAGCAATTTTTTGATGCGCCTGGCCAGCACTTCCAGTTCGGCTTTCTGACCCGAGGTGGCGATAATTTCAATTCCCGCCGTGTCAGTGGCCGGCGGCAGGCCGCGCGGATTGGCGAATACGTACCGTTCCAAATGCGCCAAAGCGGGCCAGCCACTTTCTGTTTGCCGCGGCTGCCAGTGAAGCTGCAATTGAGGATGACGTTCTTGCAGCAACTTCAGCGTTTGCTGCGGTTTGAAAAATAAATCGGCCCGACCAGTCTCTTGTTCCAACGGCAACGTGATCTTCAATTCCGTCAGCGCCGGATGCTTTGTGGCCAAAAGCTGCAGCACCTCGTGCTGGGAACGCGTGAAATCGGTAAAGCCATCGAGCACCAGGTATTGGACGGCGCTGAACGATCCCCATTTTTCCGGCGGCGTTTCGCGGAGTAGCTTGCCGGCAACAGCAAACCGTCCCTCCACGTCGTACATGTGGTGCTCGTTCAATATCCGTTGGTATTCTTTGTAGATGGCCGCAATTTCGCGCGTTTTTTCGGAGCCGTCGGCAGAGTGCGCCAGTTCGGACAGTTTATCGGGCGACACTTCCTGGCGCTTCAAATCGCCGATGACGCCTGCCATGAGATCGACCAAACCAGCGGTGTCCGCAATCGGCGCGAAATACGAGAGCTTGTCCGCCGCCATTGCCTCGGCCAGTAACCGCTGGATCAATTGTCGCTTGAGCAACTGCCCCAGGTATTGTGGCGGGCTTTCGGCGGCCATAATCAGCGCTTGGGCGAATTGCTCAAACGTGTACACGCCGGGGTTAAAGCAGCCGCATAAGCCGCCATCCAAAATCTGCCCGCGAATTTCCGTGGCGGCATGCCGTGTGGGGGCCAACCACAGCACACGCTGCGAAATGTTTCCATCCCCCTGCCCCGCCAAAATTTGCCGATAGCGCGCAAGCAACTCCGCGGTTTTCCCACTGCGAGCCGGACCGGCACAAACTTGAACCTGGGCAGGCATAAATTCAGACAAATTGGATGCGGAAGCAACAGGGGCGGAAATCGCTTAACTTGCAATGCCTGTACTAATTTACAGCGAATTCAACGTAGCGCAAAGGGTCGGAGATTTGACTGCAGCCGAGCGGAGCCGATAATGACGCTCATTCGCGTAATCGCCCCATCTTCTCACGCTCAGGAAGCACTGGCCATGCCTAAGAATGTAATCATTGCGGCGTCATTGCCCGCAGCGCCGGAAAAATTGTTCGACATGTATTTAGATCCGCAAGCGCATGCGGCCTTCACGGGGCATCCGGTGGTCATTGGCGCGGCAAGCGGCAGTGAATTTCGAGCGTTCGACGGGATGATTAGCGGCAAAATTTTGCACGTGGAGCCGAAACGGCTGATTGTGCAAACATGGCGCTCGGTTCATTTTTCGGCGACGGCGATCGACTCGATTTTGGTCCTCTCCTTTTGGCCGGAAGATGGCGGCGGACGGATTGAGCTGAACCATATCAATGTGGCCGACAACGATTTTGCCGGCGTCAGCCAAGGTTGGCAGCAGCATTACTGGACGCCCTGGCGGGCTTGGCTTACAAAGAACGTGTGAACGTGCCGCTTCCTATATCGCCAGTAGTTTAAGGAGATGATGAATGGCCGCAGCATCGACATCGATCAAAGACATCGCATTTTGCGACTTGGAACGCGAACTGAACGTTACGCGAAAAGTGCTGGAGCGGCTGCCGGAAAAACATTTCGGCTGGAAGCCGCACGAAAAATCGATGAGCCTGGGCCGGCTGGCCATGCACGTCGCCACGCTGCCGCAATGGATGATCACCACGCTGGAGCAGGACTCGCTCGACATGGCCAACCCGCCGGAAATTCGCCGCGAGCCGAACAATCACGCCGACCTGCTGCAGGAATTCGACAAGCACGCAGCCGCAGTCAAAGCAGCGCTTGCCAAAATTGATGACGCCGGCTTACAGCGCCCCTGGAGCTTGAAGCAGGGAAATCAAGTGCTGCACAGTGACTCGAAGGCGAAGATTTCGCGGCTGTGGTGTTTGAACCACATGGTTCATCACCGGGCCCAATTGTGCGTATACTTGCGGCTGCTTAACGTGCCCGTGCCGGCGGTGTATTTCAACTCGTCCGACGAACCCGACTGGAAGTTTGATTGAATAATCCTCGTGACAACGGGGGAAAGTGCCACGCCCTGCGGCATGGAGTTGTGGGAAATGCAAACTGGCATGCGAAAAGACCAATTCACGTTGCGGACACTGCTGATCGTTGTGGCGATTGCCGCCTTTTATTTTGCCAGCTATATGCTGAAGCAGCGAAAACAAACTGCCGCGGTTCGTGAAGCTGCCACCAAGGCCTATCTTGACGAGCGGGCATTTATTGCAGCGCACCAGCCAGTATTTACTCCCGAGGCGCTGGCTCAAACGCAACAAGTGATGGATGACAATTGGAAGAAGAATTACCCTTCTTGGCCGATTCCAGTTTACGCAGCGAACGTGGCAACCGCCCTTGCCGCAGCCGGGCAATTAACTGGCGGCGGCGAGCCGGCGCCCAATAATAAGGGCGCGGAAGAATTGCGCGACGGGCGTTATCCGGCCCGCTGGTGGAAAGCGGTATCGAAGACAGGCGCGCCGGAGTGGGAAGTTTTGCCGCAAGAAGCCGGTGCGGGCGAAGTGATTTTATCCAAACGGCAGCCCGATTTGGGATTGCTCTCCAACTTTGCCCTCACGCCGTTTGAATTTCACGGCAAAAAATACGCCAGCCTGGAAGGCTTCTGGCAGATGATGAAATACCCAGAAGGTGCGGACGATGTGCGGACGAAATTCCCCGGCCTACAGTGGAAGCATACGCGCGACGAAGTGGCCGGCATGACCGCGTTCGACGCCAAGCACGCCGGCGATTTGGCCAGCGACAACATGAAAAAAATGGGCATCGATTGGATCACTTTTGAAGGCCGGCAAATGCCGTACAAGCCCGCCGAGCCAGGCGATCACTACAAGCTGATTGTCGAAGCCACGTGGGCCAAGGTGAAGCAAAATCCGGATGTGAAAGCGGCCCTCCTTTCCACCGGTGATTTAATTCTTAAGCCCGATCATCATCAGGAGGCCGATGCGGCAGCGGCGTGGAAATATTACGACATCTTGATGAACATTCGCAGCCAGTTGCAAAAAGATGCTCCAGCGGCCAAATGAAATTGCCGTGGGAAGTATCTTTTGCCGCCGGATTTTGTGCACACCCATAGCCTGAAACACCGGCTAGTCGCCATGCTGGCCTTGTCGATAAGAAATGATATATTGAAGAGGCGAGCAATTGAGAATTGAATCGCTTTTTGGCCCAGTTCCGGGCCGATCTGCATATTAAAGCGAGGTGTTGAACATGGAAACGGAAGATTTGGTGGAAGTTTATCGGGCGAAAAGCAGCGTGCAAGCGCACATGATGGTTTCCGAATTGGAAGATGCCGGCATTAAAGCGATGGTCGACGGCGATGATTTGCAAAGCGGTTTGGGCGGCGATGCACTCGGCTGGTCCGCGGCTCCACGAATTTTAGTGGCCGCCTCGAACGAAGGGCGCGCCCGGGGCATTCTCAAACATCTGGATCACGGCAAAGCGGCGGAGTGAGGAACGATAGCCCGACTGACACAGTCGGGCTATATATTTTCCGCCGGCTGCCTACCGCCAGCTGCCAGCCGCATGCCGCTTAAGCAAACAGCTCTTTAATTACTTTGCCGCTGTTGGCGATTTTCATTGGGCGGC
Source organism: Pirellulales bacterium (assembly GCA_035656635.1). Taxonomy (NCBI): domain Bacteria; kingdom Pseudomonadati; phylum Planctomycetota; class Planctomycetia; order Pirellulales; species Pirellulales bacterium. Next base: position 20,761 of record DASRSD010000148.1, on the reverse strand, counting down.
CGCTGTTGCTGGTGAAGGTGGTGTCGAGCGAAATACCCAGCGATTTCAGCACGCTGGCCATCAGGTCTTGCGAAGTGTAAGGATCGCTGGTCACCTGCGTGCCATCTTCGTTGGTCGCGCCCACGATCACACCGCGTTTGAAGCTGCCTCCGCCCACCACCACGCTCCAAGCGCGAGCATAGTGATCGCGTCCGGCGTTGCCGTTAATGCGCGGCGTGCGGCCAAATTCGCCCAGCCACATAATGGCGGTGGAATCGTACAGGCCGCGATCTTTCAAATCGGTAATGAGGGCCGACATGGCTTTGTCTAGCTCGGGCAGTTTTGTTTTCTCAAGCGTCGTGAAGTTGTTGCTGTGCGTATCCCAGCCTCCCATGTCGACTTCGACAAACGGCACGCCGGCTTCCACCAGGCGACGGGCCATCAGGCAGCCTTTGCCGAACCCGGTTTTGCCGTAACGCTCCTGCACATCCGGCGGCTCTTGGGCTGCTTTGAAGGCGGCCATTTGCTTGCTGGTCATCAGGCTGACGGCTTTTTTCGTCACTTTCATATGGTCGTCGGCAGCCTCGCCACGATTTTCGAACATGAACTGGTGATCCATCGCTTCGAGTACGGTAAGCCGCTCGTTCATGCGATCCATGTTGCCGCCATTGTTCAGATTTTTCACATCGCCATTGGCATCGACGACGAATGGCGCCCAGGTCATGCCTAAAAATCCGGGGCCAATGCTGTCGCTGCCGACAGAAACGAACGGGGGAATATCGAGATGCGGCATTTTGTCGGCCAGTTCGTGAGCCACCACCGCGCCGTAGCTGGGATGATCGATCGTTGGGTTGGGCACATAACCGGTGTGCATGTAATAGCGGCCGCGGCCATGGTCCGCTTCGCGGGTGCTCATAGAGCGAATGACGGCCAGTTGATCCATTTGCTTGGCCAACTGCGGCAGATGCTCGCAAATTTGCAGGCCGTCTACTTTGGTGGAAATGGGCTTAAACGCGCCGGCCGTGGGCGAGCCGGGCTTCATGTCCCACATGTCAATGGTGGCCGGGCCGCCCCCCATCCACAGCATGATGCAGGCTTTGTTCTTCCGCTTCATATCAACGGCATTGGCCAGCAGCGTGTTGGTGAAAGCAATGGCCGGCGAAGCCAAGGCTGCGGTGCCTGCCAAGTGCGTCATGAAGTGACGGCGAGTCATGCCGGAAGGACAATTACAGTTGAACATGGCGGTTCTCCAATTCAGTGGCCTGCGTATTCACATCCCCGGAAAAATCGGGGCTCACAGTCTTAATGGAATCAGTGATTCAAAATAAACTCGGCGCTGTTAAGCGTAACCCAAAATACATCTTGCAGGGCGCCCACGGGGTCACCCTTGCGAGCAGTCAAAAGTTTGTTCGCCCAGGAGATTTCCTCCGGGTTCGGCCGACGAGCCACGGTGGCCAAAAACAGCCGATTGATGCGGTCGGCGTTGTTCATTTTGGCGTCGTTGGCCAGTTGATCGAGAAAATCCCCCTGCCCGGTGTTGGTGGCGCGGCGAATTAAATCGCCGTTGAACATCATCAGCGTTTGCGGAATGGTGCCGTTGAAGGTGGTGGAATCGGCGCCGTCGTCCGTGCCAAAGGTAATGGTGAACTGCCGCAGCCATTGATTTTTCGTCCGCTCCTGCTCGTCGGAATTGCGGAGCGTTTTGTCGGCCGCCGTGGCCACCAGCAGCGATTCGTACAACTGCTCCGGCTGCATTTGCCGCAGGTAGAAATGGCTGAACATGGGCTTTTCGCCCTTAGTGGGGTCGTCCTTGTCGTTATGCCCCTTCATCATTTTGCTCGACAGGCCGTACGGCTCGCTGAGCACAATCCAGCGGATAAGCTGCTTCAGGTCGTGGCTGTGCGCGCCGAAATCTTTGGCCAGCTTTTCCAGCAGCTCCGGATGCGAAGCCGGATTTTGCGGACCCATGTCGTCCACCGGCTTGGTGAAGCCGTAACCCAGGAAATGTCCCCACATACGGTTGACAATGGCCTGATCCATGTACGGCGAAGATTTGACCAGCTTGGCCAGCTCCTCGCGGCGATTCACTTTCGAAACTCGCCCATCGGGATTGATTTCCGTGCCGTCGACAAACACCGGATAGGCCGATTTCAACTGTCCGTTGCGCAACTCGTAAAACAATAGCGCCTGCGCCGGGCTAGGAGCGCCGGGATCGCCGTTGAAATCCGAGTTGATGAGCTCGGCCACCGGCTCGGGCGTACGGCGCGGGCCTTCGCGCACCGCCTTGGTTTGGCGGAAGAAGGCATTCAATTCCCAAAACTGATTTTGCTTCCAATCGTTAAACGGATGATTGTGGCACTGCGTGCACTGCACTTGCAGACCCAGAAATACTTTGGCGGTTTTGGCTGTGGCATTGACGCCGCTATCTTCCATGTTCCCAATCAGGAAATTCACCGCGCCGTGAAAGTTTTCCTCGCCCGGCTTGTTGGAGCCGTCCGCCGTCAGCAGGTCGGTCACCATTTGATCGTATGGCTTGTTGCGGGCGAACGTATCGCGCAGATATTTTTGCATTCCTTCTCGATCGACCAGTGAACGCCGGTCGGGCTGTGCCGGCGGCCGGCCGATAAGAATGGTCGTCCACACGTTGGCCCAATTGTTGGCGTACTCCTCCACATAATCTTCCGATAACAGCTTGTTCACCAAGTGTTGTTTTTTGTCGGGCGAGTGATCGCGCAAGTAGCCTTCCACTTCGTCCACGTCGGGAATGCGGCCCAACAAATCCAAAAACAGCCGGCGGCACCATTCGCCATCGGTCGCCGTCTGCGAAGGCAGCAAATTGTGCGCTTGCCAGCCCTGGTGAATGTAATCGTTGATGTACCGCACTTGCTCGGCGGCAACCGTTTTGGATGTGGCCGAATTCGTGCCGGAAGAAATCGAGCCCGCGGAGCTGGACGATGTGGTGCTGGCGGTCATGCTCGCTGGGCGAGACAGCGGCGGAGATGAATTTTCCTCCGCCGGCAACACGTGGACGGCAAAAATTAGAAGAATTATCGCGCTAACGCTGGCCGCAATTCTTCCCATGTTCTGCTCCCTTGGCTTGTGCAATTGTGAGCTCGCAATTTTTCCAGCGCCTGTTGCCGGATCGGTCGAGTCACCAGGATGCACGCTTTGCATCCTTTACATTACCTCTGGCACACTATGAATTTAACCCCGCGCAGGTGGATACTGGGCCGCTGCCACGCCACGGCCACCCAGCCCATAGTCGCCAGTCGATTCGCCCTGCACCAATACCCAGGTTTATTTCCCGGCACAACACTAACCCCGATTCTATCAAAAGCCCCGAAAATCTCTTAGCAAGTTCGTGATGTTGTGGTCGCATAATTTGGAAGGATTGTAGCGGCGTCTGTCCCTAGACGCCGGCTGTTTTCTCGAACAAAACGGCCGGGGGATAGCCGTCGCTGCATCTATTTTTCGTTCAAATTAGGCACGGCCCGTGATGCTGGACTCGCCAGGTTGTCGTTCAAGTTCCACAGTTGCCGCCGAAGAAAAAAATTCTAAAAACCGTGATTCCTTCCTTAGACCCCTGCTCAGCCAGCCATTTTCGTCCCAAATCTGGAAAAAAGAATCTGAATGAGACGGCAGATTGGCCCGCATTGAGATCGATTTTGGACCAGCGGAGAGCTGGCGGCGCGTTGCATAATCGCACAGGTGTTCAATAATGGGGCACGCAAAAAAGAGCAGGCGAGTTGGGAACCTCTTCTGGTATCCCAACTCGCCCTGCTAATAACGATGGCTGATTTGTTTAGGCTCGGTTCTTTCGAATCACGGCTACCCTTCTCTTTCGATGGCGTTCCGGCGCCATGCCTAAACCTGTTCCAGAACCGAGAAATCAGCCACCATTTCTATCGATGCCAAGATGTGGTCGGTTGGCATCGACTTCTCCGATAACCGGCCCCGATACAGGACTTTCCTCTTCTGTGTTCCGGCCCCGTTCGGCTTTCCGGCGTTCGAGCATGCTTCGAACGGCTCCCCAATAGGAGCAAACCGCATGCCAACTTTGCTAGCACCGGGCTGAGGGTCGTGTGTGATTAAGTGTGGGCAACCTGTATAATCTTCTCCAAAAGCTCCCGCACGGTCCAGGCGTGATCCTCCAGGCCGTGGGCCATTGCTGGTGTAATCCGGCCCAGGGTGCGATGCTTCCGGCAGAAGTTGTAATGGGCAAAGAATAGGCCCAGGGCCGCTTGGTGGTTGCCCCATCGCTTTGAGAAGCAATAGGTCAGCCTGCCCATCCGCTTGCAGAAGTTGCGAATCGACCCGTTCATGCGCTCGCAGTGTGAAGTGCAAACACGGTTCATATCCGGGTTGCCCATTATCCACTGCTTTTCCATTCGTATTATTCTGGCCGGCGAATACTTGCGGCGGTCCTCTTTGATCGGTTCTTTGAATGACTTGATTACTTGGCCGTAGTCAACGCGATTGCCAATCTGACGATGGACAGCAAACGGATACGATGCCCACCCATCGCTGGACAGGTGGAACGCGCCGGTTGTGGCGTCATTTAACTTGCGGCAGAATTCGTGCGTATCGGGTTCGTTGCGTCGGCCCAAGTGCCAGCAAATCAACAGTTTTGTATTGCGCTCAATCGCCGTGTAGCAGTAGGAATCCCCGGCACCGCCGACGATTTTTTCCTCCTTGGCCGTGTAGTTTTTGCAATAAATGAACTGCCAAATTTCGTCAATTTGAACATCGTCAACATGAACGCCTTTAATCGCGCGGGCCATGTATTCTGAGCACCGCTGGCCTACCATTACCATCAAATCAATGACTGTGTGGACATCGGTATTCGTTAGGCGAGCAGCAGCCGATGCTGACGTTCCCTCACAAATCAAGCTGATAATCTTCACGGCCAAGTCCATGCCGATACGCATTCCATCGAATGCTTGGGTGAATTCTGTCCACGACTTACCGCACAATTTGCAGCGGAAACGGATTGCACCGCTCTTGGTTTTGCCGTTTTTTTCATAGCTTTCATGTGAGCATGTCGAAATGACCATTGCGAAGTCGCCTTTTTCGGCGGCTCTCGCTACAATCAAACTTGTCAAGGGACGATTGGGCGAAAGCCTAGTTGTCTTTGCCCCGATGAGACCCGCCAAGGTTTCACCGGGGTTTTTTTATTGGCTTGACAGCCAACCATGAATACACTATATAAAATCATATCGGGTACGTCAACATGATTTTATATAGTTTGTTCAAAAAGGTTGATAAATGGCAAAAAAGAAATTGCACGGGGGCAAGCGAAAGGGTGCTGGACGGAAGCCGGGGCCGGACGGACCGACGATAATGGTGGCCGTTACCGTGCCTGAGTCGCTTGTGGCTCAATTAGATGCAATTGCAAAGCCTAACGACTGGAGCCGGTCAGAAGCCGTTACGCGGGCAATCAGGGGCTTTGTAGGCAGGCGGACATAGCGGAGAGCAAGGGTTTCGATCCCATCGTTGTAACGACCGCTCCGGCAGCGTATAAAACTGCTGCGCCACCAAGGCGCGCGTCACTCTCCGAAAACGTTGGAGAGTTTAAGATGCACCTTCACGCAGGAGGTTCGCGCCGGCCAGCACTGCGTCGAACAAGCAGAGCAATAATTCCCATTGCTGGGTAGAAAATCGCCAAAAACATCAACGCATACCTCAAAGCGCTTGGCATTGATCCTCCATGGCAGAGACGGTTTTATTTTTCTCTGGTTCGGCACTTAGTTTTGCCGTCGCTCTAGCGTATTGCTGGATGGCTTGGCTAGGGAGACGTGATAAATCGCTGTACTGGTATGGAGAATGCGCGACGGCGATTGCAGGCTTCGCTTTAACAGTGATATTTTTTGCAAGCGGGATATTTGCAGACAGACATATCACCCGATTAGAAGCACAATTGGAGGCCGCATCAAAAGAAGCGACGGATGCCAACAAAGCGGTTGCCGCACGCAAACTTTCATTAGAACAGATGAGAGTACTGCAAGATCGGCTGGAGGCAGCCGAGAAAGTGCCCTTGCAAATCGCAACATACAAATTTGACGATGAAGCGGTAAATCTTTTCGCACAGATAGCTATGACTCTAATCAGAGCAAAGTGGAAATGCGAATATGTCGAGGAGTGGAAAGGTGGTTCAGTGAATGGGGTAGTTGTGTTTACCCCAATAATCAACACTTCCGATGAAAAGGAGTTGGGGAAACAACTCATTCCGGCCGCATTGCTTTGTGATGCACTAGAGAAATCTGGTGTCGATGGAATACACCTAAACCATTCTGAACTTGTCCCGAATGGCACACTTTTTCTTGTGGTTGGACACAAAGAAATAGCAAAACCTAATGACCTACTACTTCTGCCGAAATAGCACGTTTCAGATTGGCAGCGAGGTTGCCTATTTTCCCCACAGATATTCACACACCACCGGGCTGAGGGTGGTGTGTTGGCTAAGAGTGTCTGGTACTTCGGGAGAGCGCTGAATTGATGGTAGTGTCTTAACAGTGTGTTGGTCGGAAGTCGCGGATCGTGAAGCGGAGTTTCATGGGCTAGTTAGCAATGCTCCGGGCCGCCTTTTGGCGTATCGCGGAAATCGCGATGATCCCCGTCGTAATATAAAGCGCGGCTGCGATGACTAAGAGCGGCCACGTTAGCTTCAATCGCTCGCAAAAACCTTCTTCTGTATGTGCGGCCAGGTAAGCATACGGGAGTGTGCTCGTCATTATGGCAGCACTGATGTAGCTCGCAGCAAGGCACAGACTCGCAGCGACCACGCATCCTGCGGAAATAACTGCTCGAATTAAGCGGTTGGTGTCCATGTTTTATGGATTGTAGGTTCGAGTGGCGGTTCCCCACGCGTCGGCCATGGGTTAGGGGCTGCCCCGCATTGTAGCGTATGGGGTGGAATTTGCTAAAATACCCCCGCTCCAGGCTTGCGGCTAGCTACCGCATAGGCTGCCATATATACGCCTAATACTTACAATGCGGCCATGGGGGTCAGATGGCCGTGCGTGATCGTGCTGTTTGCCGCGCTGCTTGTATGGAATGGGCACCGCCCGCCCCAAAACCATTGCCATTGGCACCGCACTGATGATTGGCGCGCTGGTCTTTGTGGTTGGTCAATTCTTGCTGAAGCTGTGCGGCATCCAATTTTTTCGCGAAGATCACAAAGAAAATCAGCAAGACAAAAAGCAGCGGTGAATCCGGCCCGAACGAGAAACAATTCAAGTGCTTAGTGTCGCCCCGTTGGGGCTTTTTTGTTCAAATAATCATTTCACCCAGGCCGACGCTTACGCCTGGCCTAGGCTGTTTTCGGTTGCCCCCTTGGGGCACCCACAGCATCAGGCAATCGAATAATCTTCACACAGCAAGAAACTATCGGAGACTTTAACCATGCGTTCCCGGCGGAGTTTGGCGGCGGTGTTGTTTTGGTTCCTCGTGTCTTGTGCCGTGGCACAGGCGGAGGAAGCGCTGCAAGAAATTCCACTGTGGCCGGGCGGCGTGCCGGGGTTTGAAGATCGCAAAGACATGCCCGATGTGAAAACCGACAAGGGGCACGGCGACTATACCATCACCAATGTAAACAATCCGTCGCTGACCGTTTTTTTGCCGCCGAAGGAAAAGGCGACCGGTGCAGCGGTTGTTATTGCCCCCGGCGGCGGGCATCGAGAATTGTGGATGGTGCACGAAGGATTGAACGAGGCTAAATGGCTGAGCGACCATGGCGTGGCCTGCTTCGTGCTCAAATATCGGTTGGCGCGGGAGAAAGGTTCGCCCTACAAACTGCCCGATGCGCCCACGCAGGATGGTCAACGGGCCATGCGCCTGGTGCGAAGCCGAGCCGAGGAGTGGGGCATTGATCCGCATCGGGTAGGCATTATGGGATGTTCCGCCGGCGGCGAGTTGGCGGCCCTGGTGTGCGATGCGGACGGCAAAGGAAAGGACGAGGCCGACGATCCGGTCGAACGCCAAAGCGCCCGGCCCGATTTTCAGGCGCTCATTTATTCCGGCCCGTTGGGCATTCGCAATCAAACGATTACGAAGGAGATGAATTTACCGCCGACGTTTATCGCCGTGGGAGATGAAGACGGCAATCATTTTCAAACCATGCTGGCCAATCACTACCTGTCGCTAAAAAACGCCGGGGTTTCGGCGGAGCTGCACATTTACGCCAAAACGGAGCACGGCTTCGGCCTGCGCGACAGCAACGCCGGTAAGCCGAGCAACGACTTTATCCAGCAGTTTTACGAGTTTTTGAAAACCGAAGGGTTTTTGAAGAAGGCGTAGTCAGGGTTGCCCATCTTCGGCATTGGCTAGCGCTTGCTGTACTTCACGTAAAACTCGTTTTGAAATAGTTCATGGGGATCGAAGAACCGCTTGCGATTGAAAAACTCTGTCGCTTGAGGATAGGCCTGAAAAAACTGCTCTGGGGTAGCATGTAAACGATAGGGCAAATAATATCGCCCCTGGCATCGGAGTGCTGCTGCGATGAGTTCCTGTGTCATGAGTTCAGTTTGTTGATCCGCAGCCTCCGTGCGAAGTTGATTAAAGGCCAGGACTAGCGCCACCATATTCTTGTCGGCATATCTGAGAATCGTATCGTGATCTTCTTCGACGTCACGCAAAGTGACATTGAGCAAATCGGCAGGGTATTTGGGGATGATTTCGCGCATGGCATCGAGAAAGCGCGCCAATTGATCGGGTGGCACAAAATATTCTTGAAGTATGTCGACCCGATCTGGATTTTGCTCCTGGAACAGTGTCGTCGCTTCATTTAGTAATTGGTTGCGAGAATAAAAAACTCCTGCGGAAATTTCGCCGGCTGTTTTTTCCGCATCCCAGCGGAATTGCTTGGCGGCCAGATTGCCAACCTGGGCCCGATAGATTTCGCGCCTACGGTCGGAGTTATTTAATGGCTTAAGCGCAGGAATTTCGTCAGGTTTGCATGGGGCGGCATGAAATGACGTTAAAATTGCTTCGCGCAAAAAGCTGTTGTCGCCGGGCACAATGCACAATCGTCCATAGATCATGCCGATGTCGGGAGAATTTTTTATTTTTTCTGCAAAACGAGCTGCCCATTTGCTTGCGGGAAGTACTTCCGACTCGCAGCGGTAACGTTGGTTGGGAACCACGTGCAGGTCCACATCTAAAATGATGCCAAATAATCCGTAACCACCGAGGGCCAACTTAAATAGTTCTGGATTTTGGCTACGGCTACAGCGGACAATTTGGCCATCCGCTGTCATCAGCCGAAACGCCTCCACGGTCGAAGCAATTGGCGGCCGAGCAGCCTGCCAACCATGCGCGTTGACGCTGATTGATCCGCCGACGCTAAAATCGTTGAAGGATTGCATCACCGCCACTGAGAGGCCCTGTGCGTCGAGATACGGGATGATTTGTGACCAGCGTGCTCCCGCACCGGCATGGAGGATTTTTTGCTCCGCATTCAATTCCAGATGATTGAAGGGGAGCATGTCGATGACGATGCCATCGGGATAAATGGTGTGGCCTCCCATGCTATGCCGCGCGCCGGCCACCGAGACATGCCGATTTTCGCTTTGAGCTTTGGCAAGCAACTGGCCAAGTTGTTGCTCCGCAGACTTTGCGTCGGGCGGAATGGACCACACTTCTGCAACGTGGGTGCGATTCAAACCACTGGCATCGTCGATGTAATCAGAAGGCGGGTTTAGATGATCTGCCGGTTGAGCGTGGATTCGAGTTGGCCGATCCAGGGAGGAAAGAAGCAATGCACTTAACAACACCGCCCATCGTAGTTGCGGAGCAAAGAGGTTTAAGCGTGTGGCGGTGCAGCTCATGCCTGTCATACGAGTGGCGCTACTTCAACGGTGAGAAATCGGTGGGGTCGACAAAGACTGATTCGGTTTTGGTGGTCAGTTTGCCGTCCGCTTCGGAATCGGTTTTGGCTTTTTGCCAATCGGGATCGCGGCTGAATTCGGCCCAATTTTTCTTGGCGGCGTCGCGGCTTTCATGCGCGAGGATGTAAACGAGCGTGTTTTTCGATTTCGGCTCGTCCTGCGGCACCCAGTAGCCAATGTTCGTCATGCCGTGCTTTTCAAAGAGCGCACAGGTGTGATCGCGGAACCGGGCCAATAGGGCATCGAGCTTGCCTTCCTCCGCGGTATACGTGCGAATTTCGAACACCCGATTGTGCTTGGCGGCTTCTGCGGCCTCGGCCTGGACGGCAATATTGCCCGACAGATGACCTAACCCAAACACAGTCGCCAGCACTGCAGTTAACAAAACAGCGGTAACGCATTTGGTCGGATGCATGATGGAGCCCTTAAAAAAAGCGGTCGGAGAAAACTTGCACAACGACACACTGCGGAAGATTCGACTAAGAGATGTGGGCAAGCGATTTTTCGTACTCCGCCACAAAAAAGCGTTTGCCTTTGGCAACCACACGGTGGCCTTCGGCGGCTAATTGCTTGCGCAGCCGGGGAATTCCGCCAGGGTACTTGGGATTCAATTCACCGCCTGTTTTCAGCGTGCGCCAATAGGGCGTGATTTTAGGCTTGCCGCGGCCATTGGCGGTAGCATCGGTGATAGCTTCTTCCGCGGCGTGGGCAGAAATCCAGGCAAAAATGCCCGTGGTGATGGGGCAGCAAACATTCGCGCCGTGTTGTTTCGCCAAAGCCGCACGAATTTCGCTGATGGTGATGAGCCTTCCTTTGGGCACGCGCTTCATTACGGCATCGACTTCCCGCGGCGCGGGAACCACCATGGTTCCCGTGCCCCAACGCTTGGTCATTTTGCCGGCAATGCGGCCGGTTTTGGGCAGGCCTTTGCTGTCGGCCAGTTTTTCCCGCCACGATTTACGCTTAGGCATGAGGACATTTCCTGAGATAAGTTTTCGCTGCAACTGCAAAGCTCGATGGTGCGCCAAGTATTTTTACAACGGCGCGCCGCATTGATTACAAAACTTCGCAGCTTCGTCATTCAACGCGCGGCATTTTTGGCAGCGAACTTTCACTTCCGGCGTGGCTTCCTCAGACGCGGGAACATGGCCGCTGCCGGACCGGAACCCGTCGCCCACGGCGGCTGCCATGTCTCGCAGAGAGTCTTTCGTTCCATCGACCATGTAGTTCGCGGCGTCTCTGCCGACCGGGGCCACTTCATCGGCCATGTAACGGGCGAAAGCGCCCAGGTAAGCAAACCTGGAGATGGCCAATCCGACCGCCAAAACCGGCATGCCTACAAAGGCACACCAAAAATAGCGTGGCGGCTCCATTCCGCCAAATGCGCTGAAAAAACTCACCATGGCAATAATGATCAACAGGAGCCCCACCCCGACCAGCATAGGACCAACCAAACGCAACAAGCTGCGCAAAAGGTTGTGCTGCGAATCATCTGGCTGCAAGGAATTCGGCATGCCTTTCGACTCCACGCGCAAATGGAAATGGTGAACAGTCTTATTTTGAAAAGCACGGCGACCAGCCGCAGGTTAGCATAACATATCTGGAAGGAAGCTGGAGTGTTATTCGGAAAAACGGCGAGAATCTTGCCTCTGACGGGGTGAATTGCGATACTCGTCGGACTATGGAAGACCAGTCCTCCCAACCCCGGCAGGTTGCCATCGTCGGCGGAGGAATTGCCGGGTTGGCCGCGGCACATCGGGTGAAAGAATTATCGCCGCAGGCAGCAATCACGCTGTTTGAAACTAGCCCTCGGCTAGGAGGCATAATTCGCACGGTTCGGCAAGATGATTTTTTGATTGAGCAAAGCGCCGATAGTTTTATCACCACGATTCCGGCGGCGATCAATTTATGCCGGCGGATCGGTTTTGCGGAACAATTGATTCCCATGGACTCCGCCCATCGCGGCGCCATGGTGGTGGCCCGCGGGAAACTGCAGCACGTTCCCGACGGTTTTGTGCTGATGTCGCCCCAGCGATTGTGGCCCCTGCTGCGGTCGCCGATTTTAAGCTGGCGGGGAAAACTGCGCGCGGCCTGCGAGCGGTTTATTCCCTCCGGAGGCAATCTGGGCGATGAAAGCGTGGCTGATTTTGCTCGGCGACGGCTGGGCCAGGAGGCATTCGAGCGACTGGTGCAACCGTTGGTGGGCGGCATTTACACGGCCAATCCGGAAACACTGAGCCTGGAGGCCACGCTACCGCGCTATTTGGAAATGGAGCGCAAGCACGGGAGCTTGCGCAGGGCAGCAAGGTCCGCGCGCAAACCAAAACTCGACGAGCGCAATGCCGATGCCGAAACTCGCCTCGCGGAAGAAGACAGCGGGGCACGATACAGCATGTTCGTCGCCCCCCGAGACGGACTCGAAAGCTTTGTGAATGCAATTGCGGACCGGTTGCCCAATGGCTGCGTGAGGTTGAGTGCGAAGATTGAGCGGATCGAGCGGGAGAATGGTCGGTGGTCAGTGGTCAGGGATCAGGAGTCAGGGGTCAGTGGTCAGTTAGCCCCAGGTTCTACCGGGGGACAGTACTTCGACGGCGTGATTTTGGCCACTCCGGCGTCGGTATCGGCCAAGTTACTAGGCGGCATGGATGGCGAGTTGGCCCGAGAGCTTTCAGAAATTGAATCTGCGGGGACGGTGATTGTGGCGCTGGCTTATGATCGCGAACAAATTACCAATGCACTGGATAGTTTTGGGTTCGTGGTGCCGGCAATTGAGCGGCGGAAAATTCTATCGGCCAGTTATTCCAGCGTGAAATTTCCAGGCCGCGCGCCGGCGGGGAAGGTGCTGATTCGCGTATTTTTGGGAGGGGCGCTGCAGCCGGAGATGCTGACATTATCTGACGATCAGCTCCTCACCACTGCCAAAGAAGAACTGCGCGCTTTGCTCGGCATCCGAGGCGGCCCTTCTTTATCATTGGTGTTTCGCTGGCCGGCCAGCATGCCGCAATATCAGCTTGGCCACATACGGCGTCTGCAAAGCATCCGCCAGCGGCTAGAACAGCATCCCGGATTGGCATTGGCAGGCAACGCTTTCGAAGGCGTGGGCATTCCGCAGTGCATTCAAAGCGGGGAGGCAGCGGCGGAGTCGGTTATCAAAAATAACCAATGTCCAAGCCTCCAATGACCAATGACGGAACCAGCACAATTAGTCATTCGGATTTGGACATTGTGTGCTTGGCCGGTTACTTCTTCCCAGCGCCTTTGGCCGGTGCCGCGGCAGCTTTGGCGGGAGCGGCGCCCTTGGCAGGAGCAGCAGCAGCTTTGGCGCCCGCAGCAGCTTTAGCGCCAGCAGCGGGAGCGGCGGCGCCTGGAGCGGCGGCGGCGCCTGCGGCTCCTTCGGCCCCTTCCTCTTCCTTCTTCTTTTTCTTCTTCTTCATCGTCAGCTTGATGACGCGCACCTTGGGCAGGCCCAATACGCTCATGGTATCGTTCCAGCGTTCCGATTCTTTCAGCTTGGCGATACGCTCGCCGCGCTTCATGACGTTGCTGGCTTTCACACTGCCGCGGCGGATACGAAGACTTTTATCGAGGGTCATGGATGGCAAGGGGTCAGGGGTCAGAAAATGCAATTCGTTAATATAAGGCGATCCCCGGAGTTCAGCAAGATAGCTTGGCCTCGACCCCGGCAATCCATCCATTTTTATTCCACGGCAACACTACCGTCCCAGCCGCCTGCTAATCTTTGCGATAATCCCCACCGCTAAAATACTTTTCCAGCCAGCAATAGCAAACGATGAACAAATACCGGCTTCCCATTTCGCGAATTTTAAGTTTGGCCATGCCGCTGCGCCGGTTGCGCCAGGTGACGGGAATTACCGCCCAGGTATAACCGCGAACAATGGCTTTTAGGGGCAACTCCACCGTCAAATTGAAATGCGGCGAGAGATAGGGACGCAAGCCAACCAGCGTGCTGCGACGATACGCCTTGAACGCATTGGTGGTGTCGTTCAGGGGAATACGAAATAGAAACTTGATGAATAAATTAGCCACCCGATTCAAGATGTACTTGATCCAGGGATAATCAATTACGCCTCCGCCTTTGATGAATCGGCTGCCGAAAACCGCATCATACCCTGCGGTCAGTTTCTGCCAGTAGGCGACCAAATCGCGGCAATCGTCCGATTCGTCCGCCATCATGATCACCACGGCATCGCCGCTCGCCGCTTCAATGCCGCTGATTACCGCCCGACCGAAGCCGTGCGGCCCATGATTTTGCACGGGCCGCAATTCGGAAACCGTGGCTTGCAACTGCTGGAGAATATTCCAGGTCCGGTCGTGGCTGCCATCATCGACAACGACAATTTCATGCGGGATGCCGCGTTGCCGCAATTCCACGTGAACATGTTCGACGGTCGCGCCGATGCAGCCTTCCTCGTCGCGCGCCGGAATTACGACCGACAACAGCGTGAGCGGTGGCGCTTCGGGATTGGGAGCGTGAAATTTGCTCATGGCGATTGCGACAAATCCAACCACTCCGGATGTTTGCGATGGTGTTCAGCAATTTCTTCCAAGATGGACGGAAGAGACATGTGCAAACGCCAGCGGTATGCGGCTTCGACTTGGCGACTGTCCATAACAATCCACGCCACGTCGAATGGGCGCGGTTGCGGCTTGCTTTCCACGGTATGCGGACCGAACGCCTGCTGGCACCAGTGGCTTAATTGCGCCAGCGACATCGCATTTTCCAAGCCGCCGCCAACATTCCAGATTTCGCCCGATGAGGGTGTTTGGAGCATTTGCAGCGCTAAAAGGTCAGCTAAATCGTGCGGATGCAGCGCATCGCGCACTTGATGCCCTGCGCCATCGAAGCCAATGTACTGCAATGGCCGGCGCTGCGCATAAGCTCGCACCCAAAACGAAAAAATCCCCTGCGCGGCAACGCCGAATTGCGTTCCGCCGGCTAACACGCCACAGCGGTTGATAATGACAGGAAAGCCAAATGCCTGGCCATATTCCAGTGCCAGCCTCTCCGCGGCCAGCTTGCTCGCGCCGTACAACGATGCTGGAGGCGCTGTAGAAAATAATTCGTTGATACCCTGCCGCGAGCAGCCGACGGGCAAATTGGCGCTGACATCAAGCGCAAATGCTTCGCCCTGTATTTTGAGCGGCAATTCAGCCAACAGCGGAATGTTGTATACCCGGCTACTGGAAAGCAGGATGAAACCCGCGCGGTGGTTTCGTGCGTGTTCCAAAAGATTGAGCGCGCCAAGCAGATTCTGTTTCACCAGTTCCCGGCTGCTGGTGCGGTTATCTACTCCCGCCATTACCGTGGGAATTGCCGCGGCGTGGATGATCCAATCTGCCGTGCCGAGCATATCTACGGTGCTGCTGCAAGTTACATCTCCTTCAACAACCTTGATGCCGGCCGCCTCCAGCCGCGAACGATTCGTTTTGCTCCCCGGCCGGCTGAAGTTGTCAATTCCAACAACCGTGATGTCGCTGCGGCATTCCCGCAATCGAAGCGCTACCGAACTACCGACAAATCCGCACAGGCCGGTAATAAGAATCTTCATGGATGCGGAATTGCAAAAAAAACGAGTGTAAAGGGCCGTTGCATGCAATTGCAGAATATTTCCAACCGCTTCCAAGCAAGTAATGCCAGGGGGACGGGCCAGCAAGCGGACGAAAAGCACCTCTATTATAACATCGGTAAAATGACCGCTTTTTTCGTAAACAGAAGCCCTGGCGCCGCCAATTCCAAATAGAAGCAAAGTGTAGGGGTGTTCACCGCGGGCCCTGCCCGTTAAAATGTGGTGTTACTCACGGATGAATTATCTTTTCCCGCCCCCCGAGTGCCATGCCTGCCTCCGATATCGTTATCCGCGGCGCCAGAGAGCATAATCTCCGCAACGTCGACGTGGTGCTGCCGCGGAATCAACTGATTTGCTTAACCGGTGTCAGTGGTTCCGGAAAAAGCTCCCTGGCCTTCGATACCTTGTATGCCGAAGGGCAGCGACGGTATGTGGAAAGCCTGTCCAGTTTTGCCCGGCAATTTTTGGGGCAAATGCCGAAGCCTGATGTCGATCATATTTCAGGCCTTAGGCCGTCGATTTCCATCGCTCAAAAAGCTTCCGGCCAAAATCCGCGATCTACCGTCGGGACGATCACCGAGATTTACGATTATTTACGGGTGCTTTTCGCTCGTGTCGGACAAGGACACTGCCCCCAATGCAAACGCCCCATTACCGCACAAAGCCGGGAACAAATTATTGAGCGCATTTTGCAGGTTCCCGAGCGCACCCAGTTTTTAGTGCTCGCCCCGGTCATTCGGGCACAAAAAGGGGAGCACCGCGATTTGTTTGAAGACCTGCTAAAGCAAGGCTTTTCGCGAGCTCGGGTCGATGGCCAAGTGGTACAGTTGGCCGACGATTTGAAGCTCGATCGTCAAATGCGGCACCACATTGAAGTGGTAATCGATCGGCTAACGGCGGGCCCCCAAATCCGGCCCCGCTTGGCCGAGGCCGTGGAATTGGCGTTGCGGCTGGGCAGGGGTGAATTGATTGTGGCAACAGAGGATGCAGGAGGCAAGACACCTAGTGTTGAGGAAGAGGAAGAGTCAGATAGCGAACGCTCGACCGCGCGCCGAAAGGTACGCAAGGCAAGCCGCCGCGCCGCGCGCTCAGACATTACGCTTTCCGCACACTATGCCTGCACAAACTGTGGAATCAGTTTCGAACCACCCAGTCCGCAGCTGTTCAGCTTCAACAGCCCGCAAGGCATGTGCCCGCAATGCGACGGTTTGGGCGAAATTTACAGTTTTGCGGCGGAACGATTGGTGCCCGACTCAAATTTATCGTTCGCTCAAGGGGCCCTTGAGTTAGTCGGTCCCTGGCGTGACATGGGACGCTGGCGGCGGCACATTTATCAAGGGATGGCTGACACCGTGGAGCGCCTGCACGGTCTAGAGCACGGCACGATGCTGGAAATGCCCTGGCGAGAGCTTTCGCCGGAATTACAAAAACTGTGGCTTTACGGCACCGGCGAGCAGCACATCACCTTTACTTGGCGCAATGGTCCGCAAGGAATGAAGTACGGCGGGCACTTCGAAGGCATCATTCCGCAATTGTTGTCGCGGCATCGCAATACCAACAGCAAGATGCAGCAACGGCAGTTGGAAAAATACATGAGCGTCATCCGCTGCGCGACTTGCCACGGCGCAAGACTGAACCCGCAAGCTTGCAGCGTAACGCTTTCCTCTGCTGATCTGCAATTTGCCGACCGGCCGGCACGCAGCTTGCCGGAGGTATGCGCCCTGGCCGTGAGCGACGCCGCGAACTTTTTCAGCAATTTGGTTTTGGACGAGACGGGCCACAAAATTGCCTCAGAAGCAGTGAAAGAAATTCGCGGCCGATTAGGATTTTTGGTGAACGTCGGCCTAGATTATTTGGCTCTCGACCGCACCGCTCCCACACTTTCCGGCGGCGAAACGCAGCGCATTCGGTTGGCCGGCCAAGTCGGCTGCGGGCTGGTCGGAGTGCTGTATATTCTGGACGAACCTTCCATCGGCTTACACCCGCGCGATAATCAAAAACTGCTCGACACGCTGCATCAACTGCGCGACAAAGGGAACACGGTCGTCGTCGTTGAACACGATGAAGACACCATGCGGGCAGCTGACTGCATCCTCGATTTCGGCCCTGGCCCTGGTGTCCGTGGCGGCGAATTGGTGGCATCCGGCCCGCTGGAAACAATTCTTAAATCGGAGCGCAGCATCACCGGGCAGTTTTTGAATGGTCAGCGCAAGATCGAGATTCCCAAGCAGCGGCGGATTAAAAGCTCGGCAGGAGAAGGTTTAGCCGCAACCCGCGCGGGGAGCGGGGACCCGGTCAATTATCTGCGCATTGTCGGCGCCCGGCACAACAACCTGAAAGATGTCACGGTCGAAATTCCGCTGGGGGCGCTGGTGTGCGTGACCGGGGTCAGCGGCTCGGGCAAAAGTTCTTTGGTCAGCGATATTGTGGCCGAAGCGCTCAACCGCGATTTGAACGGCGGGATCGGAAATCCCGGTGCGCACGATCGGATTGAAGGACTGGAGCATCTGGATAAGCTGATCGCCATCGATCAATCGCCCATTGGCCGCACGCCGCGCTCGAATCCGGCTACTTACATCAAACTGGCCGACGACATTCGCGATTTATTTGCCAAACTGCCGGAATCGAAGGCCCGCGGTTACAAGCCGGGACGCTTCAGCTTCAATGTTTCTGGCGGGCGCTGCGAAGCGTGCGAAGGAAACGGCTCCAATCGGCTGGAAATGGATTTTTTGGCCGACGTGTGGGTTACCTGCCCGATATGCAATGGACATCGTTTCAATCGGGAAACGCTGCAAGTGCGATTCAAAGGAAAGAGCATCGCGGAAGTGCTCGAAATGGACGTGCAGGAAGCTCTGGCGCATTTCGAAAACATTCCCGACATCCGACGCAAGCTTCAAACGCTACACGACGTGGGTTTGGATTATTTGAAGCTCGGACAAGCTTCGCCGACCCTATCCGGCGGTGAGGCCCAGCGCATTAAGTTGGCTCGGGAATTGGTGAAACGCAGCACGGGTCGCACGCTGTATTTGCTGGATGAGCCCACGACCGGCTTGCACTTTGCTGATATCCAAATGCTGCTCAAAGTACTTCACGACCTGGTCGATGTGGGAAATACAGTGCTGGTCGTGGAACACAATTTGGATGTGATCAAAACCGCCGACTGGATCATCGACATGGGGCCTGAAGGGGGCGCCGGCGGCGGCGAAGTCATCGCCGTGGGCACGCCGGAGGAAGTGATCGGTGGTCAGCGGTCGGTGGTCAGTGATTGCAAGGCAGGCGTTACAAAGTCCAAGTGTTTAGCCGCGAGCCGCCAGGCGAGCATTTCGCACACGGCTACGGCGCTGCGGACCATTTTGAATGGCGAGGCCGCAACGGCGATGGCAACTCATTCGAAATCGCGCAAGGATAAAAAATCTTCGGGCGATCTGTTCGGCGAGCAAACCATTCGGGTTCGCGGGGCTTGGCAGCATAATTTGAAAGGCGTGAATGTCGACATTCCGCGCGATCAAATGACGGTTTGTTGCGGGCTGAGCGGTTCTGGAAAAAGTTCGCTGGCGATGGACACCATTTATGCCGAAGGTCAGCGCCGCTACGTGGAAAGCCTGAGTTCGTATGCTCGGCAATTCGTCGGCCAAATGCAAAAGCCGAAACTGGAGCACATCGAGGGGCTGTCGCCGGCGATTGCGATTGAGCAAAAGAACTTAGGGCACACGCCACGTTCCACCGTCGGAACGGTGACGGAAATTTACGATTACTTGCGCGTGCTGATGACCCGGCTGGGTAAACCCTACTGTCCGGCATGCGATGTGCCCATCGGCACGCAATCGGCCGACGAAATTATTGAAAAAATCATGTCCGAACAGGCTGGCACCAAGTTGTACTTGATGGCACCCTTGGATATCCGCGTCGGCGAGAAATACGAGACGCTGTGGGAGGAAATTCGCGCGCAAGGATATCAACGCCTGCGCGTTGATGGCGAAACGTTCACGGTCGATCAACCGCCGACGATCGATCGTCGGCGCAAACATGCGGTGGAAGTCATCGTCGATCGCATTACGGTTCGGCCCGGCGATGACGCTCGCAGCCGCATCGCCAGCAGCGTGGAAACTGCGTTGTCGCTGGGACAGGGCGTGCTGCACATCACATTTCCTGTGGAGGGCGTTCAGGAACAGCGCTGGCCGGTGGAAATTCATAGCCAGCATTTTGCCTGCGATAAGTGCGGCCGTAGCTTCGAGCCCCTTACGCCGCACAGCTTCTCGTTCAATAGTCCTTTGGGTTGGTGTAAAGAGTGCGAAGGCTTGGGCACGCAGTTGGGTGCGAATCCGGCAGCGCTAGTGCGCGATCCTAAACTTTCGTTGGCCGATGGCGCCATCGCATTGTGGCCAAATGTTGGCCGCCCATTGTTCAAGCAAATGTTGACGGCATTGGCGGCCCACACAGGCCTGCGGACGGACGTTCCATTTGATCAGTTGAGCAGCCGCGAACGGCGGATCGTGATGCACGGTCTGGGCGAGGATTGGCTCGACGTGAGAGGAACGCAGAAGGCAGAAAGCAGAAAGCAGAAAGCAGTGGAAACGGGTTTAGCCGCGACTCGAAAAGGAGCGACTTCGGAAAGCCCGCCGCTGTTTCGCTTTCAATATAAAGGACTGTATCCGGCGCTGGAGGAAGCGGCACGCTTGTCGCCGACCATGCGCGGGCAGTTGGATCACTTGGTTGACGAAGTAGAATGCGCGGTGTGCGATGGCAGCCGCTTGAACGAATTGGCTGGTGCGGTGCGGTTGCGCGATCAAACCATTGGCGAATTATGCCGCCAGCCGCTCAATAAATTATGGGCCGATTTTTCGGCCTGGCATCCCACCGGCGCCGAGAAAAAAATTGCCGGCGACCTGCTGCGCGAAATTTGCAATCGGTTGCAGTTTTTACTCGATGTGGGCTTGGAATATCTCACGTTAGGTCGCCCGGCGCCCACGCTTTCCGGCGGCGAAGCGCAGCGCATTCGCTTGGCCAGCCAAGTGGGCAGCGGCCTATGCGGTGTACTGTACGTGTTGGATGAACCAACCATTGGTTTGCATCCGCGCGATAACCGCCGTCTGCTGGGCGCGCTGCAAAAGCTTCGCGATCTTGGCAATACGCTGTTGGTTGTCGAACACGATAAGGAAGTCGTCGCTAGTGCTGATCAACTGATCGATTTCGGTCCCGGCGCCGGCGAATTTGGCGGGCAAATTGTCGCTCAGGGAACGCCGCAGCAAGTCAGCAAATCGCCCAGTTCGATTACTGGACCGTATTTGAGCGGCAAAAAAGCGATTCCTA
>DASRSD010000147.1 GCA_035656635.1 Pirellulales bacterium | reverse complement strand
GCAAATCCAAACCATCCTGGACGTGAACGCGGACGGCAAAGACAACAACATCGACGAGCAAGCGCTGATCAACTTCCTGCTGGCCGGCCACGGCAGCGATTCCGGCGCCGTGCCCGAACCCACCAGTTGGCTGCTCCTCGGAATGGGCGCCGCCGCCCTGCTGGTCTCGCGGCGTCGCAAGAAAATCGCCTCGCCGAAGGGAGTCGCCTGAAATAAGTTAGGGGACATAACAAAAAATATGACGGAATCAACTTCGGCAGCGTCCCTCAAACGTTGCGAAGTGTTTAATTTCTGTAGCCGAGCCCGACTGGTTTTCTTCCCCCCCGAGCCCAGCGCGGGCTCGGCGAGTTTTTGTAAGGCCTAAACGATCACCATCCAAGCTGACAGTCCTACCTGGCGCAAAGCCCAACATTTGCATGAAGGTCCTTCGTCACCCATTTATCAAGCAGGGACCGCTGATTCTAGCGATTGTGATGGGCCTTGGACTGATCTGGCCCTTGGGCAGGACATTGGCTCAGTCTGCTTCAGAAAAGCATGAACCAGCCGCTGCGACATTGCCGGCTGATTCAACGGCATCGCCATTACCCCGGGTGTTCCTATTCGATGCGCACCGACTTCAATTGAAAAAAGAAAAATCCCGAGCCGGTGACTCCAGTGTGGTTACCGCCGTGGACCAACTGGAGCACGACGCAAAACGGCTGTTGAGCGAAACGCCGCCGTCGGTGGTCGAAAAAGATTACACGCCTCCCAGCGGCGACAAGCACGATTACATGAGTCAGGCGCCGTACTTTTGGCCCGATCCCGCCCAGCCGGAAGGCGCACCCTACATTCGCCGCGACGGGGAGCGGAATCCGGAAATCAACAGGTTGAAAAATCATCAGAGCATGAATCGGATGGCTGGTAATGTAGAAACGCTAGCCGTGGCCTATTACTTCACCGGCAATGAATCGTACGCCGATAAAGCCACCCAATTCCTGCGCGTATGGTTTTTGGATTCGGATACCCGGATGAATCCCAATTTGCAATATGCGCAAGCGGTGCCCGGGACGAATACCGGTCGTGGCACGGGATTGATTGAATCGATTTGCTTGGCGCGGCTGGTCGATTCCATCGGCTTGCTGCACGGCTCGAAATCGTGGACCGACGAAAACCAAAGCAGCCTGGAAAATTGGTACGGCAAATTTCTGCAATGGATGATCGACAGTAAAAATGGTCAAAACGAAGCCGCCGCCAAAAACAATCATGGAACGTATTACGATGTGCAAGTGGCCTCGTACGCATTCTTTTTGGGCAAAACGGAGTTGGCGAAAGCGACCTTGCAGCAGGTTGCCTCTAAGCGCATTGCAGTGCAAATTGAGCCCGACGGCCGCGAACCTTTGGAGTTGGCTCGCACCAAAGCTTGGAGCTACAGCGTTGCCAATTTGTCGGGGCTGATGGTTTTGGCCACGTTGGGTCAGCACGTCGATGTGGATTTGTGGAATTTCCACACTGACGATGGCCGCGGCATTCAGCAAGCCATCGATTTTCTGCTCCCCTACGCCAATGGCGAAAAAAAATGGTCGTATCAGCAACTCGGCGGCTGGTCCCCAGCGGGATTCACCGGCATCTTACGACAGGCGGTTCTTAAGTATCCCGACGAGCGCTATTCGGCGGCCTTGGCAAAGCTATCCAAAGACAATACCAATTGGCATGAATTATTGCGATAATCGGCTGGTCCGCCCGTTCGATCAATCATCTCCTATTTGCAGAGTTTGGACATGCCCTCCTTTCGAACGACAGTTCGCATTTCGATTCGATTAAGCATTTTGCTGCTGAGCCCATGGGCCTGTGTCGCTTGGTCTGAAGAGCCGGCGCCTTCCAGCTCCGCGACACCGGCACTTGATATCCGGCAATTGGAGCACGACCGCATTCTGAAAGCCGCCGATGCATTTTTGACTGACGCGCCGATTACGGTCACGGCCTCGCAATGCCCGCGTAGTCCCGGTGGTCCGCACGATTTTTATTCCGAAGCAGATTATTGGTGGCCCGATCCTAATAATCCGGAGGGACCTTATAAAGCCCGTGACGGGATGACTAACCCTGATAATTTTGTGGACCATCGGCACGCGATGATCCGCTTGAGTATTCATGCGGGCACCCTGACCAGCGCCTACCGTTTGACGGGCGAAAAAAAATATGCCGATGCGGTCATCAAGCACTTGCAAGCGTGGTTCGTCGACGAAGCAACCCGGATGAATCCAAATTTGGAATATGCCCAGGCGATTAAAGGTTTAAGCAAAGGCCGCGGCATTGGCGTGATCGACACCGTGCATTTAATCGAAGTGGCCCGCAGTGCGCAAATTCTGGAACAGGCCGGCATTCTCAAGGGAGAGACACTTCAAGGCGTCAAAAAATGGTTTGCCGATTATCTGAACTGGATGAACACTTCGCACAACGGACTGGACGAAAAGAAAGCGGCCAACAATCACGGAACGTGTTGGGTAATGCAAGCTGCCGCCTTTGCCAGCTTCACTGGCAACGAGGAAATGCTGTCCGAATGCCGAAAGCGATTTAAGGAGATATTGTTGCCTAATCAAATGGCGGCCGACGGCAGTTTTCCCAAAGAACTAGCACGCACCAAACCATATGGCTATTCGCTTTTCAACGCCGATGCCATGGCCACGGTTTGCCAAATACTTTCCACACCGCAAGATAATTTGTGGACTTATACCACATCGGACGGCCGTAACATGCATGCCGCTGTGGAATATTTGTATCCGTACGTGCAAGACAAATCGAAATGGCCAAAGCCACCCGACGTTATGTATTGGGAATTCTGGCCGGTACGCTCGCCATTCTTGTTGTTCGGCGGGTTAGCTTTCCACGAGCCCAAATATTTGGAGCTGTGGAAAACACTGGAGGCCGATCCGACAAATGCGGAAGTCATTCGTAATTTGCCGATTCGCCACCCCCTGCTGTGGATCGACTGAACAACATTGTTGCTGATCTGTGAACAGCATTGTTGCTGAAATGCTTGAATTAAAGGAAACTTCGATGCACGCCCAGCGCCCGCTACGAATAATATCTCTAGCATTACTGCCATTTGTTGTTGCCAAAATGCCCAGTGCCGCTACGCCAGCCCGCGCCGCTGATGCCGCCGCTTCGACTTCAGCAACTTCTGATGCGGAAGAAACTCCTGCCGAGCACGATGCGCGCATGGCTTGGTGGCGAAATGCCCGGTTCGGCATGTTCATTCACTGGGGCGTCTATTCCGTTCCCGCCGGCACTTACGACGGCAAAAAAATAAATGGCATCGGCGAATGGATTCAAAATTACGGCGAAATTCCAATGGACAAATACGCCGCGTACCCCAAGCAATTCGATCCTGTAAAGTTCAACGCCAATGAATGGGTTTCGCTGGCCAAAGCAGCCGGCATGAAATACATTGTCATTACTTCGAAGCATCACGACGGCTTTGCCATGTTCAAATCGGATGCTTCTCCATTCAACATCGTCGACGATACGCCGTTCAAACGCGACCCGCTGAAGGAATTGGCCGCCGCCTGCCAGAAGCAGGGTATTAAATTAGGCTTTTATTATTCACAATCGCAAGATTGGAACCATCCGGGCGGCGCGGTCATCCGCCGCGGCAGCCGCAAAACCGATTGGTGGGATCCAGCACAACAAGGCTCGTTTGACGACTATTTGCAAACCGTGGCAATTCCACAGGTGAAGGAAATCCTTTCAAACTACGGTCCGGTTGCTGTGCTGTGGTGGGATACGCCCCGTGAAATGACGAAAGAACGAGCCGCTGCGCTGCACGATTTGCTAAAGCTGCAGCCTGGCATCATCAGCAACAATCGCCTTGGAGGCGGCTTCCAAGGCGATACCGAAACGCCCGAGCAAACCATTCCCGCCAAAGGCTTTCCGGGCCGCGACTGGGAAACGTGCATGACCATTAATGACACCTGGGGATACAAATCGTACGACACCAATTTCAAATCGACCCGGCGGCTGTTGCATAATTTGATCGACATTGCCAGCAAAGGCGGCAATTATCTGCTGAATGTAGGTCCCAATGCCGAAGGCGAAATTCCGGAGCCGGAGCAACTGCGGCTACGCGAAATGGGCGAGTGGTTGAAGGTGAACGGCGAAGCCATTTACGGCACGTCAGCCAGCCCGTTTGAAAAGCAATTGAAATGGGGTCGTTGCATGCAAAAAAATGGCAAGTTGTATCTGAGCGTGTTTGATTGGCCAACCGACGGCAAGTTGCTGGTGCCTTTGCTCAACGAAAGAGCGACCGCATCGCTGTTGATTGAACCAAACAAACCGCTTCCCGTGAAGGCCACGCCGGACGGGTTGGTAATCGACGTGCCAACCACCGCGCCCGACGAAAACACCACCATGATTGTTCTGCAGCCCGAAGGGGAGCTTAAATTCGCTGCCATTCCGCTGCCCAAACAAGCGGAAGACGGAACCATTCGCTTGACGCCGCAAGATGCCGACATTTCCGGCGGGGCAGGCGTGGAAGGGGAATCCGTTCAGAACATCGGCCACTGGCGCACTACCAAAGATGCCATCAGTTGGAAAATCGGAGTCAACCACCCAGGCAAATTCGACGTAACGCTGTTGTACGCCCAATCAAATGATCGGGATGGTGCCAGCTTCACGTTCACCGCGCAAAATCAATCGCTTAGCGGGACGGTGCAAGGGACGAAAAACGCGAACACTTACGAGGAAATGAAATTGGGCACGATTGAAATCAGCCAGCCGAGCGCGGTTAAATTCGCCATCAAGGCCGACAAAGTGCCCGAAAATAAATACGTGATGAATTTGCGGAACATCACGCTGACGCCGGTCCCCTGACAAATGCCGGCGGTTTATTGTTTCGGCTTCAAGAATACTTCGAACAAGCTCACTTCGGCAGCCTGCTCGGGCTTGAACCGCAGTTCGTATTCGCCAGTGGGAAGTGAGATTTGGCCGAGATGGATAACTGGATTTTTTTTCGAATCATTCGCATTGCCCGGCGCACTTGCCGTTTGCTCTCCTGCCTGAACCACTAAAGTTGCGCTGTTGCGGAGAGCACATCGCACTGAAACATCGAAGGTTGCTGGCGCGTTCAATCGAATGGGCCACGCTAAATAATCGTCGGGGTTATTAAAACCGGTTACCGCATAGCGGTTCGCTTTGCCGTCGCCATAACTGAATTTTCCGCTGGCCGTGGCATCGAATGCGAGGAGTTGGTTTTGGGTGACGTTGGTCGCCAGTAGCCGTCCCTGGGAGCCATGCACGGGGCCGTTCATTTCCAAAACAACGACCGAGTCGGTAGCATCAGGAGCAACGTTGGGGACCGTTACTTCGATATCCTTATTATTCAGACGGCGCGCTGCGAGCAGGTGTTTGTCCGCATCGGCCAGCAAATAGGCCCGAACTACTTCTCCGTCGAGATTTCCGACCACCAATTTGCTGTCGCTTGGCCATTGGAAAACGTGCAAATAAAGAATGTTGCTTTTAACCGTGGAATCTCCCCAGGCCTGCCGGTCCAGCGATGTGCGCGTGGTGCCGTGAATGCTGTCACCGTTGACACTCATCCAGCGGCCAATGCCTTCCAGAATGCGCGTGGCGTTTTCATCAATGGTTCCGTCCCCCTTGGGGCCGATGTTCAACAAAGTGTTGCCCCCTTTGGCTGCAATTTTGGCAACCAACTGGATGAAGAATTCGGGTGTTTTATAGTTGTTGTCGAGCTTGTTGTAGCCATAGGAATTGTTGACTGTTGGAATCGCTTCCCAATCGCCTTCGGTTTCGCGCACTTCCGCCGGATTGTCGGCGGTGTCGGCGTAATCGCCAAAATTCTTTCCCAAACCGCGGGCCGCGCGGCCATTAATCACCACGTTGGGGTCGGCCTCGCGCACGGCTTTGACAATTCGAATTTGCTCCGAAAACGGGAGCTTGCCCGACACGTCAAACCAAAGAATATCGGGATGGTATTTGGCGATTAACTCTTGGAGTTGCGGAATGGCTTTGTCGTCCACGTATTTTTTAATACGCTCCACCAACTCAGGATGCACATCGTACCAAGTCCGATAACCGGCACCCAGCCTTTCGTCGAACAAATGTTTGTCGCCACCAGGGTTTTTGTAATCCCAATCGTTGCCGGGAGCGTTGGGGTCTTCCCAATCGAAGGCATGCGAGTAGTAAAATCCGAATCGAAGGCCGTTAGCGCGGCAAGCCTGGGAAAGCTCCTGCATGGGATCGCGCTTGAATGACGTAGCGTCAGTAATGTTGTATTTGGTGACCTGCGACGGATACATGGCAAATCCATCGTGATGCTTGGCTGTGATTACGATGTACCGCATGCCGGCGTTTTTGATTAACTGTACCCAAGCATTGGCGTCGAATTTTTCGGGATTGAACTTAGAGACAACTTCGTCCAAATACTCCTGCCGCGGAATGGTGAGTTGCCGCATAATATGCTCAGAGTAGGAGCCGCTTTTGCGGCCGTTGTATTCGCCGGCCAAATCGGCATACACGCCCCAATGAATGAAGCAGCCGAATTTAGCGTCGCGCCACCAATTCAACCGGTCGTCGCGCGTTTTCAGCGCTGCGGTCCACCAACCTTTGAGGGCTTCGGCAGCCGCCGCCTCGTCTCGCCGACGCGCTTGTTCAGTGGCCGGCAGATTTTCCGCCTGCATCTGCATCTGGGCCCGGGCCTGGTCGAGTGGCAACAAACACATCCCCAGCAGGCACAAAATTAAGGCGCGATTTTGGATCATGATACTATTCTCCTCACTCCAAGCAAACAGACGCTAGATTTACTCTGGTGCGGCGTTTACAAACACCAAATACATATTGCACTCGGCGCTAGAATTGTGATCGGTGTTGGAGCCTAACGTGAAACTTCTTTCGCTCGTAACTTCGCAGCGGAAAACTTTCATCGCTTGGCCGTCGATAGTCACGCTCATGTCGGTCGGCTCAAATTGCTTGGTAAGCCACTCCGGAGGATTGAGCCGATTGTCATGGGCAATGTAAATGACGGCATGAGCGGGCACCGGAATTTCCATCAGATCGACTGCGCTATATAGGCGATCTGCCTTGGCCGCTTGAATCCAATCGCTGCCACGCAGAACGCGAGGCAGGTCAACAAATTTTGTGTCGCAATCGCCATATGCTTTTTTTCCGGTTTGCGCATCGGACTCAACATTCACGCCTTTTGTTGGCCCGGAGTACGAAAAGTTTTTGATGAACTGCCCCCGCACCGCCGGCTGGGTCGAATCAGAAGTACGAATGGCGGGATCGCTGGTCACCAACGCTGCGCCGGCATGCTGTTTTGGCAACGCCACGACGGGCATCGTTGCGAAAGGCAAAGTCGTGCCGCCGTCGATTTTTACGGGCCGAGCATTTACCGTCAGACTGACGGGACGCAACCCGGCGCTATTCGCACGCAACACAATTTGGCCCGGTGTCAATGTGGAACGGATCGCCACACGATTGATGCCGCATTCCAAATCGAGGTGGGAATTATTGATGGTATTAATTTTCCCGCTGTTATAGCCGCCGCGCCAAATGCCCGGGCCTTCCATATCGAAATCGACGCGTTGTTGAAACGTAGGGCAGCGCTGGCCCTGTTCGTCCACCGCTTCTACGTCAATCAGCACAGTATCGGAACCGTCAGCATGTAAACCATCTGGCCCGGTGATTGGCGTCATCTTTAACGCCACAGGCGCGCCCACGGTGTGATTGGTTTGGGCGGCCACCTGCTTGTTGCCGCGGTAGGCCACGGCTTTAATTTCACCGGCTTCCCAAGCCACGTCAGGAAATGAGAATAAAAATCGGTCGTTTGGTTTCACGCGCCCCAGTGATTTGCCGTTCACAAACAGTTCAACTTCGTCCGCGTTCGACACCACGTAAACGGTTTTATGGGTGCCGGCTGGGTAATTCCAGTGTCCGATGATGTGCACTTGTGGATCATCACGAAACATTGTTTGGCAAACATAGTAAGCTTCTTTCGGCAGGCGAACTCCGTCGACTTCACCACCGGCACGGCAAACTTCGCACGCCACCCGGCCGCCGCTGGTGCTATCGCTGAAAATCCAATTGGCGCCGCCGCAGTGATTTTCCGCCCCGATCTTGCCCACATATTGGCTAACCTGGTTGACCGCATATTGCTCTGAGTTGAGTTGGTAGGTTTGACCCTTGGCCTCGGGGTAGCCGAAATTTGGCGGCGATTGGTCGTCCCAAACACGGCGCGGAGATTCCTCGCGGTCGTATTCGGCTTCAACCACCGGCAATTTGGCGATTTCGCGGCCGCCTTCGGTGCCCAGGCAAATTTGCATGAACTCTGCAGTGGTCTTGTCGGCTCGGCGGTGGCTATATACACGGCCGCCATGCGAATCATATTGATCCATATAGCCACGCAATTGGGCAGCATGTTCGCGGGTTACCTTTTGATTACCGCCTTCCCAAATCAAGATGGAAGGGTTATTGCGGAAATAAATCAGCACGTCGCGAAAAGCTGCCGCCCGCAATTTCCAAGCGGCGCCAACGGTGTCCGATTCTCCATCGACGCCGGGCTGATCATAAATAATTCCCAAACGGTCTCCTGCGGCAATGCAAGCCGGGCTAGCGGCACAGTGACCCCAGCGCACAAAATTGCCGCCAGCATTTTTCATCAACTCCAGCGTATAAAAATGCATCCAATCGGGCTGAGCGGCGCCCAAACCCGGCCATTCGTCCGTCGGCTTCTGTCCCCAACCGTGTAATTTTAAATGATGGCCATTAATGAAAAAGCCGTGGTCCGCATCCCAGCGAACGGTTCGAATGCCCAAGGGCAGTTCGCAGGCATCGCATACTTGGCCGTTGGCACGCACAGTGCAAACAACGCGATATAAATACGGATAATCTGGCTCCCACAACTGCGGCGATTTAATGTCGCCGGTAATTGCGAACACCGTCGATTTGCCGGCAGCAATAGAATCATCGTGTTTCGCTGTGGCCACCGATTTGCCTTCGTGATCCAGAACTTCAACAGTCACGTCTACGTGCTCGTCCCCCGTTCGGCCGTTTTCCAGTGGAACTTCCACAGTAAATTTGGCCGATTGCTCGGAAATATCACTGGCATATACGTAAGGGCCGGCGGTTTGCAAGAAACTGTACAAAGGCAAGCTGATGTGAAGCGGATCGGTAACAATTAACCGCACGTTGCGGTAAATGCCTCCGTGTGCCGGGTGCCAGTGCGGATTATTCCACGGAATTTGGTCGGACTGAATTTGGTCCACGCCTTCGGGAATTTTCTCGTTCACCTTTTTCATTAAAGTGGCCAAGTCACCTCCCGGCGCAACATCCTTCTTGCCGGTGGCAAGCCCCGCCTGATTTGCCGCCTCGATGATTTTCGGATCATCCGGGTCCTTCATGAACCGATTGTCGCACATCACCGCCAGCACGTTGTCCCCGCCAAAGTGCAGCTCAGAAGTGAGATCAAACCCGAAGGGGGTGAAGCCTGTTTTGCATACCCCCAGAAGCTTGTCGTTTAGATAGACCTCGGCGACCTGGCGGACCGCCTCGAATTCGATGAATACCTTCTTCCCTTTCCACGATTCTGGCGCGTTAAATGTTTTTCGATACCACGTGCGCCCGGCCCATTGATTTTGCTCGCCGCGGTGGCCAGGAAGAGACCAATCATCGAAGGTATCAATGTCGTTGTAAGTGTGCGGTGCGGAAACCGTCGTCCAACCCTGATCGTCAATGTGGGGCTGTTGAGCGCCCGTAACATCCTGTTTGATGAACTTCCAGTTCGGATTGAAATTCAATATGAGCCGCTCGTCGGCGCCGGCGGTCGCGCCCAACATGCTGCCCAATAATCCTATTATGAAAACAATCGTCCTGAAGGCCATGGAAGAAATCATGAGGACTTTCTTTGCAAAGATGTGCGCAGGAGAAGAGCGGTTTTGCTCGACGAATTGCACCGATCTATAGGATACCAAGCGGCTTCTCTACCGCCCAGCACCGCACCAAAAAATCGCCGAGCCCGCCAGGGTTCGGGGGGAAAAGAACTGGGCGGGCTCGGCTTGGCGATTGAAGCCGTGGCCACATTTAACGTGACTACGGACTTGCGTCCAATCGTATTTTGGGTGCTCTAAGAGACCGTAATGCCTTTCCGACGTTTGCGCAGGAGCAACAACGTGCCGCCGATGGTTAGCAATACGAAGCTGGCTGGTTCAGGAACCACTGAATTGCTTCCCTGGCCAGCAAGTAAGTTATTGATTAAAGCTTGCATGTCGATGTTGTTAATTACTCCATCGTGGTTTTGATCTAACACGGCATCCATCTCATCGGTGGTCAGATTGATTCCGTATGGATTACCCGTTGCGTTTTGGTAATGGCTTAAATTGATCAGGGCGAGCTCTTCAGCAGGAATATCGGCCGCATCGTAATGACCATCGCCATTCACATCGCCCAGCAGGAACGTCGGCCCAGGATTCGGCGGCGTTAGTTCTCCGGTGGCCGGGTCAAACGATGGCGTGCCGGGGAAACCAGCAAATGCAACCTGGAGGAGTTGCGAAGCGTCTAGCCCATCGAAGCCATCATTGTTCAGTCCATTGCCAAAGAAAACGTGGTCGACGCCATGCGTCCAATTGTCGATAGTCAACGTGGAGCTGCCATCCCACACGATGCCGTTATTGACAGTGCTGCTATCGTTGAAATGAACGGCGCCGCCGCCGAATTGACCACCAAGGCCCAGGTTGAGATGTGCACTGCTCGATAAGGTAAGGCTTCCGGGAATGGTTTGGACAAAACCTCCAGTGCCCAAATTACCTCCGCTGAGTGCCACGCCGCCTCCGGTGGAGTCAATGGCATGTGCATTACCTAGTACAAGATTTCCCAGGCTGACTGTCGTTGCAATCGGCGACCCGGAATTGTACGAATTGCTTCCCGCCAGGATGAGCGTGCCGCTGCCGTTCATGTTTAGCCCTGCCCCGTTAATGCCGCTACTGCCCAGGTTGGCCAAGGCGGCGGTTTGTCCGGACGTGGGCAAATTGACCGTGATGGGTCCATTGCCGCTATTCACTCCGCCGGTGCCGCCAATGAAATTGCCGTTCATGTTGAGAGTACCACCGGCCAGTGTTAACGTGGAATTGGTGGTTCCTCGAGTGCTGTTGTTGGTAATGCTGCCACTAGTCACATTCGCCGTTCCACCATTAATGGTAAGTGTGGCCGTGGCGATGGCCGATGCCACTGCAAAGCCGTTCGTGTTTGTAAAGTTGCCCATGACAATGTTGGAAGAATTAAAGACGCTTGTGGAGGTGTTGTTGGGTGTGGCGCCGCCAAGAGTAATTGTCGCCGTCGGACCTATGAGACTGCTACCGCCGGTATCGCCAGCCATGGTGATCGTTCCCGCTGTGAATGTGCCGGTATCGAAAGCGATTGAAGCCGATGCTCCGCCATCAAGATTGGCGCTTTCGATGGCCATGTTGATACTACCTGCCTGCACATTGACATTATGCCCGGCCAGGTTCAGAACAGCAGGAATGGAGGTTTGCATGCCGTTGGTGCTGGCTAGCGCCATGTTAATGGTTGGGTTGCCGGTAATTGCCAACGTAGCGGTTGACGGTGCGCCGGCGACAAATTGAATAACACCAGCGCCGCGGCCGGTGCCCAAGTTGATGGTGCTGGCGCTAATGGTATTACTTCCCGAACCCAAGTTCAGGACGGACGCCGTACCTGGGGTCGCCGTGCCGGTTGTGGAAAAATTCATGGTCGCGGTGTTGATAACATTGACGGGAGCATTTGCGCCGACGGTTGTATTTGCAAGTGTCAGTGTGCCGTTCGATGGAGAGGCGTTGCCAATGTTCACTGTGCCATTGGTAATGGTAACGCTATTGAGCGCAGATAGATCGGCAATCGCGGTGTCATTTGCGCCGCCGACAGATATGGTTCCGTTAATCGCAAGCGAGCCGCCACCGGTTGCCGCCAACGTGGTGAATACGCCCTGACCCGGTCCCACGGTAAAGCCGCCAGCGTCGGTCAGCGTTACACCAGCGGGAATAACAAGTGTGTTCGGCATGGGATTGGCAGTCGTGCTGCCGCTGGTGCTGGAGATGCTGCCGACGGATGTGGCGGATATGGCACTGCTAAGTACAATCGAGCCAACCGATGTGTTTATGGCCGAGGTGGCGGGCGTGCCAATCACCAGCCCCTCCGCTCCGGACCCTAGCGTATTGGCATTAGTGGAACTCTGAATAACGGTCCCGCTGTATGCTTGGATGGCGCCGGAGAAATTGACGTTATTCCCAGTCAAAGTGAATGTGTCGCCGCCGATTTGTCGAAAAGCACCCGTTCCGCTGAATGCGTTGCCCAGCGATTGTGGACCAGTGCGAGCATAAATCAGGGTGCCGTTGTCGATAATATTTGTTGTGGCGCTTAGGTTACCGGTGTTACTTCCGGCATCGACTTGCAACGTAGCACCAGAGTTGATGGTAGTATTGCCAGTGTAGGGATTGGCATTGGTAAGTGTTAACGTACCGCTGGCTACTGTAAGATTGGCTTTATTCGTAGGACTATTGTCGATGATGGTCCCGGCGTACGTTCCATTGCCAGCAACACTCAGTGTGCCGTTCACATTGATTGTTGCCGTGGTATCTGTGCCGCTTAAACCGCCAAAGCTCTGGTCGGAACCAAGAACCACACTTCCGTTATTGACTAAACTCGGGGTCGCCGAAACTGAACCGCCTGCTTGAACTGTTAGCGAAGTGCCTGTGGCAATCGAGAGTGCAGTGCTGGCCAATGTGCCACTGGGCTGAATTGTCACTGATCCCCCGTTAATGTTGACGGCAGGGCTGGACAGCGTTCCGCCGCTTTGAACCGTTACGCCGCCGCCGTTGATATTGGCGGTGGTCGTGCTGACGTTGCCGCCCGAAGTTACGGTGACAATGCCTGTGCCGCCGACCGTCATCGTCGTGCCGCCGACGGACCCGCCGGCAAACAAATTGCCGCTGACGTTGACACTGGTGGAAGTTACCGAACCACCGGTATTGACGGTCGCAGTGGCCGATGGCGCGATGGCCAATGTGGACCCCGCAATGGCCCCCGTCGCGCCGATAATCAATTGCCCGGAATTGACATTGGTTGCTCCTGCATAGGTGTTCAAGGTGTTCAACGTTACTGAACCAAGCCCATTCAAGCTCAACGACGTACCGCTTCCAGACTCTCCAATTCCAAAGCCACCGGAGCTGTTAATGACGTAATTGTGGGAAGCGTCGTTGGTGAAATTGACCGACGAGGGAAGCACACTCGCGATGATGTTTACCGTGAAGTTGGCCGAATTGGCAAACGTAACGCTGTCCTGGTTGTAAAAGCGGTTTGGATCGGTCGGGGCGGTGCTCGTCCAATTTTGTTGGCCCGTTGCTCCGATATCCCAGGAAGTAGTATCCGCGGCGCCGGTCCAAGTGAGGTTAGCCGGGTTACCTGAAAC
>DASRSD010000146.1 GCA_035656635.1 Pirellulales bacterium | reverse complement strand
TTTTCCTTCCACACCCACTTCGCGGGCCACCGTCGTCACCTGATCCGCGAACGTCGCCAGCGTATCGATCATGCTGTTGATCGTGTCGGACAGCTCGGCGATTTCGCCCTTGGCGTCCACGGTCAGTTTCAGCTTGAGGTTTCCGTTCGCGACCGCCGTCACGACTTTGGCGATGCCGCGCACCTGGTTGGTCAAGCGATCCGCCATGAAGTTCACGTTGTCGGTCAAATCCTTCCACGTTCCCGACACGCCCTTCACCTCCGCCTGACCACCGAGTTTTCCTTCCGTGCCCACTTCACGAGCCACGCGGGTCACTTCTGCGGCGAACGAACTTAGCTGATCGACCATCGTGTTGATGGTGTTTTTGAGTTCCAGAATTTCGCCTTTCACGTCGACCGTAATTTTCTTCGACAAGTCGCCGGTCGCCACGGCAGTGGTCACGGCTGCGATGTTGCGCACCTGGGCCGTCAGGTTGCCGGCCATGAAGTTCACGCTGTCGGTCAAATCTTTCCACGTTCCCGAAACGCCTTCCACGCGCGCTTGCCCGCCGAGTTTTCCTTCGGTGCCCACTTCGCGGGCCACGCGCGTCACTTCGGAAGCGAACGAACGGAGCTGATCGACCATCGTGTTAATGGTGTCTTTCAATTCCAAAAATTCGCCGCGCACGTCGACGGCGATTTTTTTCGACAAGTCGCCATTGGCCACGGCTGTGGTTACTTCGGCAATGTTGCGCACCTGGGCCGTCAGGTTGCCGGCCATGCTGTTCACGCTGTCGGTCAAGTCTTTCCAGGTGCCGGCCACGCCTTTCACTTCCGCTTGTCCGCCGAGTTTGCCGTCGGTGCCCACTTCGCGGGCCACGCGGGTCACTTCGGAAGCGAACGAACCGAGCTGATCGACCATGCGGTTCACGGTTTTGGCCGTGCGCAAAAATTCTCCTTCCAGCGGCCGGCCATCAATGTCTAAGGCCATGGATTTCGAGAGATCGCCCTTGGCCACGGCGCCAATCACGCGCGCCATTTCGCTGGTGGGGTGCACCAAGTCGCTCACCAGCGCGTTGACCGAATCGATCGTCCCGGCCCACGATCCGGTGAAGCCGGCTGAGCGGGCTCGCTGCTTGATTTTTCCCTCTTTGCCCACCACGCGGCTGATGCGGTCGACTTCGTTGGTCATGCCTTCCAATTGATCCATCACGTCGTTGAAAACATCGGCCACTTTGCCCCCCATGCCGTCCCATACCCGGGGCAGGCGAACCGTAAAATCTCCCTTTCGCAAAGCCGCCAAGGCGCCAATGAGCGATTGCAGGTCGACTCCCTGCCCATCCACGTGGGCGCCGTTTCCATTTGCGCCGTGAGCCTGCTGACCGTTCCCCTTAACTTTCAGTCCATCAGCCACAGCTTCTTCGACCAGTGACATTGTTAGATTCCTTCTCTCAATGAAGGTTTTACGGGAATAAGAAGGCTTCTCACGAAAATGCGGGAGTATTCCGCGCTAGCGAAATCGGCATAATCGTTGTTTACCGAAAGAACTCAAAAGCTCGTCGTTGGCTGGCTTTATGCCAGGTTGGTCAATTACAAACCATCTCCGCTCCTCCAGAGTCCGGCGCGATCCAGTGCATCCGGCCTCCGAAACTCTTGCGGTTCAACAACTTTTTATCAAAGTCGCTCCAGGCCGATCAATTGAGAAGCGGGTGAAAGGAACCCTTTTTGCAAAAACTGTACCCATTGGGGTTTAAATTATGTCTGGGAAGGGGTTTCCGTAGAGAGATGCGGCTTAATGCGGTTCTAACCCCTTTTGGCCGTCCCCATGTCCCGCTTACAGGCCCGGATCAAGTTGGCTCGCCCGATCGAAATCGACAGATGCCTCTGCCTCGTGATGCAGGGCCTCTTGGCACAAGGCGCGATTGAAGTAGCACTCGGCCCGATTTGGCGCCAAGGCCACGCAAACATTGGCCGCCGATAAGGCATCGGCATAATGGCCAAGTTCATAATTACAGCGCGCCAGTTGAAAATGCGCCCAGAAGTCGTCCGGCTGCTTGGCGATGGCGGCGGCAAACTGCTGCCGCGCTGGATCGAATTCCCGGTGATGCATCAGCCAGCGCCCCAACCCGTCGTGTTCCCAGGCACTCCGGACGACCGGCAGCGAATCGGCGGAAGTTTTCTCCGCATCCGCTGCGGCCGAAGCGCGAAAATCGCGCTCTGCCAAATCCAATAAAATGCAGGGGCCGCACAAAGTGCGGGCCTCGTTCAGCTTTTGCAGGGCTTGCTGCCGGGCGGCATCGGCCTTGGCCGGCGGAGCCAGTTGCACATCAAGCCGGGCCGACAAAATGGCTAAATCGAGTAAATCGGCCCATGGATCGTTGGAAGTAGGTCCATCGCTGGGAAGCGCAGCCAGCATGTTGCGCCCTTCCCAAATGGTGCGGCAGCCGGCGGCAATTTCCGCAAGCTGTTCGGCGCTCAATTTCTGATTGCCGGCGGGCTCATCGTCCAGGAACCGCAGCTTATCGACCAAATCGTGCAGGGCTGCCAGCGCTTGCCCATGTTTGGCCGCATCGATTTGCGCTTTCAGCTTGCTTTTCAATTCCGCCTGGCCGGGAAACCATTGCAGCGTGTTCCACGCGACTTGTGAATGCGCAATGGCGGGGCCGAACTGGTGGTTCGCCAATTCTTCCTGCGATTGTTGCAGGGCTGCCTCGGCGGTCCGAATGTGATCGCGGTAATACAGCGCAAGTGCGCCACTCACCACCGCGACCACTGCCGCGCTAATCGCTAGCACCAACAAGGAGTGCGGCCTGCGGCGTCGCCATTTTTGCCAGCGTTCTACCAAGCTGTGGTTCCCCACGCCACGCAGCGGCAGGCTAGCCAAATGGCACCGCAAATCGGCGGCCAATTGGCTGGCATCGGAGTAACGGACTGCCGGAGTTGTCGCCAGACATTTGCACACGATATCTTCCAATCCTCGGCTGACGTGCGGATTAGCATGCCGCAACTGCTGGCGCACCAAGTTGGGATTTTCCGGGAGGAGCTGGGCCGCCAGCGATTCGTACAACAACACGCCGAGCGAATAAATATCGGAGCGCGTATCGAGCGGCTGGCCAATTGGCACGCGTTGCTTCACGCATTCGGCGGCGGCACGCTGCTCCGGCGACATGTAGCCCGGCGTGCCTCCCAGCCGATCCATATTTTTGTTTTGCAAGCGTTCGATTTCGCAGGCCAAATGAAAATCGAGCAACATGGGCTGACCATCTCCGGCCAGTAGCACATTCGAGGGCTTGATGTCTAAATGCACCAGTCCCCGCTGATGTGCATAAGACAGCGCATCGGCCAGGCACGCGCCGATCCAGCAGACGGCATCGACATACGTGGAGCGCGATAAAAACCCAATCGCTGGGCCGCCGGCCGCCGTGCCCGGAATTTTTCGTTGCCGCTGGATCAACTGCTGGACAATTTGCTCGCCGCTGCGCCGGCCGAGCGGTTGCTTTTGCAGGCTTTGCAACAGGCTGGCCCAGGTGGCGCCGCCCAAGTAAGGCATGCACAAGGCGCGCAAATTCTCGGTGGGAAAATCGTGCACCAAATACAGCGGCACAATATTCGTGTGCTGCAGGCGTGCCAGCGACAAGTGCTCTTGGCCGTTGCGAGCGGTCAGCTTGACGACCAGCAAGCGATCGGAAAGGGAGGGCTGCTCGGCCAAAAACACACGCCCCAGCGCGCCACGACCCAATTCGTCAATCAAGCGCAAGTCCCCCAGCTGCTGGCCAGAGCTGGGAAATTGCACGGATTCGGTGGGCGCGCGCAGCAGATGATGGCAATCGAGCACCACGGCCAATGCATCTTGCCATTGGGGAAACCGCCCATAATATTCCGCCGATTGCACGCTTTCCCCGCGTTCTTCCCGCAGGCAGAATTCCTCATAAACGATGCGGACCGCGGCTTCGGAATCGGCAGCCAGCTCCGGCCGATCGACCAGCCATTCTTCCGCCGTGCGAGCTTGTCCGGCGTGCCACTGGGCCGCCATTTGATCCAGCGTGTTGGCCAGCAAGGTTTCCAGAACGCTGGCGCGCGAGGGCGCCTGCCCCACACGCTCCACCACATAGGGAACGGACGGGTGCGATTCTTTCGTTTCTGGAGTAAATTGCGAAGAAACGCTCATGACGGACGCCGCTTGCCACTGGGCAGCGGCACACAGAGAACGATTTCAGTACAACGATAAGTTTACTACGCAGGCTGACGGCGCAACCGGGCCACACGCCGGGCAATATCGTACAGAATCCGGCGCACGCTCCCTTCGTGCAGTTGGGTGCGCTGGGCAATTTCCGCGATCGTGGCCCCTTGTCGCTTGAGCTGAAGCAATTCGTAATGCGCCGGCGGGCAGGCCTGCACCATTTGCTGCCACAGCTCGTCGGCGTAAAAGTTTTCGCTGACGCGCGGGCAGCGATCGGCCGCCAGGCCGTCGATATTGTCTTGCGGCAACGCCACTTCGCGCCGCAGTGACTCGCGGTGCTTGCGCAGACGATCGATGAATCGATTGCGAGTCATCTTGAACAAAAACGCCCGCAATTGATCCAACGTTTGGAAGGTCCATTTGGCATGTTGCAGCCCATCGACAAAATCGGCCCATACCGATTGCACGATGTCGGCCGAATCGAATTTAGCGCGCAGCGAACCGGCGATATGGCGATGCACCACCATCCGCATGTAAGGCTCGAAGGCGATAAACATTTGCCGCATGGCAAATTCATCGGCCGCGTTCAACCGTGTCAACAGCCCAGCCAAAGAGTCGTTCATCGTTCAACCGGAATGGCCATGCAGCCGGGAGAACAGCCAACTGGAGGAGGCTTCTTCATCCGGCTGCTTGGTTTCTTTCGCGCCTCGCCGTCGCAAATAGTAAGCGCCGCCCGCGCCAAGGGTCGCCGCGGCCACCGCCGCGATGACGGGCGTCAGGTGCATTTCGTCCAGCCAATGCGTAACGCCTTTTCCCAGCGATTCCATTTCGGCCATCACCGTGTGCAGCGCCAGTTCAATATTTCCCATGTTCAACGGAATGCCGACCAGCGCGGCTTTGCTGTGCGGCATATCGGCGGGGGAATCTTTGGCTTGGAAATTCAACGAGTCATTGGATTGATCGGCTCGCTGTCCGCCGCCGGCTTGAGCCACGGCCTGGACGACGGTGGAAGCGGCGTTCGTTGCCGCGGCCACTTCCGACAATTGATCGCCGCCGAAAGCTTGCACCAATGCGCCGGCGCCATCGAGCACGGGAATGGAATGCGCGGCAGAAACGACGCTGGAGAACACGAGCGACTTCGTTGAGCCCGCCGCGGCGCCTCCTGGCCCTTGCAGCGACGAATGAACATTCATCACGGAGGTGGTCAAGTCCAGAGGCACAACATGGGCGGCTGCAGCGGTCGGCAATTGATCAGCAGGTGTCGTGGAGGCTGCATGGGTGACCGCGTCGAACGGGGAGGGCGCGCTTGGTCTGATATTGGCTGTGATCGGAGGCGGCTCGACACGGGAAGCGGGCGTCACCAGGTCTTGCGGCGCCGGCGGAGTGTCGAGGGTGAACGTGTACACCACAATTATTTGAGTTGTTTCGGCATACACCACTCCATACGTTACATGTTGCCCGGCGGCGTTCATTCCCGGCACTTCAAAAAAGGCATAGCCGTTTTGGCCCATTTCGCGGGAATAGCTGGCCGCCATGGGGCCGAGTTCCGAAATCAGCGTTTGCTCAGAATACGAATTACCGCCAAACCTCTGCAGTGCGCCGACCATTGGGCCGTGACCTCCTTCGCTGCCCGAAGCCATGGGAGGCATATGCATGGCGGCCAGCGGCATGGCACTCAAAACGGAGCGAGATTCAAGCCGTTCAAAAGGCCGCACGCCGAATGTCCGAAACCGCGCATGGCGAGAAGCACCACGGCCACGAGAACTCCGCATAAGAATATTCCTTACAAGAAAAAGCGGCGGGATGAACGGAATAAAGCCTAGAGGGCAGGATTGGCTTCCGCACAGCAGTTCCACATCCTAACTGTTTCCAGTGTATTTGTTTTCTTGCCTGAAAGTCAATCATTTCGTGGGCAAAATCGGGCCAATTCTGGCTCAGGCGGTTGCGGATAATTTTTTCGAATTTTTAGCGCGCGCTAATTTGAGCTCGGTGCGTTTCTAATGATAGATGCAAGCACGCCTTACGGCTAGATTGACTGCCGCAATGCATTGCCCGACGCGGAATTATTGTACACCCGTGCAATTTATCCGATCTTTTTTGCCGCACCGAACGTAACGCATTGAATGGTCTTAAACCCGCCAGCCGTTTGGGATTCGGCACGATTCAAGTTGATTTGCGCAGCCGCCGTAAATTCTCAAACACAAATTCAAAACCAGGGGCGGTGATTGGGAGCAAAAAGATAATGACGCGAAAATCAAATATTCGCCGCCCGTTACTCGTCGAAAACCTGGAACCACGGGCGTTGCTATGTGGCTCCAGTTCGGCCAGTTCCGTGCTTTCATCACTGGCTCATAATATGCTAGTGGCGAATACACATACCTCGTCGGTGGCGGCGACTTCGACGAAAGTCACGGGGGGCTCGGCTGCTGCCACCACTGCCAGCTTCCTGGCCGCCACGCTTACCAATAGCTCCGGCGAAATAGTGGGCACGGCCTCGTTTGAAACCGACACCAACGGCGATACCACCAAGGAAACGCTGATCATTTCTGTCGTCGGCGCGGCAGCCAGCGCCAGCTATGCCGTGACAATCGGCGGCGACGATGTGGGAACGCTTAACACCGATGCCGACGGGGATGGCCGCTTGGTCTTAAACACTTCGTCATCGACCGGTACGACGACAAGCTCTGCGGTCGCAGCAAATTCGAGCTCCAAGTGTGGCGGCGATACCACCACCGGCACACTTCCCGCCGGTTTCACCCTGGCGGCAGGAGCGGCAATTAACCTCGCTTCGACCGATACCACCGTTGATCCATTGAACGGAACGTTCGCCACCTCCACCGGTTTAATTGGTGAAGGCAGCGGCTTCGGCGGCGATGGCGACCATGGCGGCTGCTCAGGCCACGACGCAACCGTTAGCCGGCTAACAACCACGCTTACCGATTCCAGCACTAGTGCCACCGACGGCAAAGCGATATTTACAACCATTACCCATTCCGATGGCACGTCGGATGAAATTTTGCGCGTGCATTTAACC
Source organism: Pirellulales bacterium (assembly GCA_035656635.1). NCBI lineage: Bacteria > Pseudomonadati > Planctomycetota > Planctomycetia > Pirellulales > Pirellulales bacterium. The sequence continues at coordinate 53,155 of DASRSD010000146.1, read as the reverse complement.
GGCGTCGATGTCAGCACGACGTTCGCTGTCTCCATCGACGGAACCTCGGTCGGCTCAATCACCACCGACGCCAATGGGAATGGGAAATTGATTTTGTCGTCCAATCCCAAAACGTCGAACGTGGGCCAGTTGCCCTCCGGTATTACTTCACCGACCAACATTACAATTACCAGCACAACCACCAGTACAACAATCAACGGCACATTTAGCGCGCCTTCCAGCACAACCAGCAGCTCGCTGGCGTTTGTCAGTAGAATTTTGGCGCGAAGAAGGTAAATTGAATTTTCGTTAAGAGAGTTGGATCCCAATTTTGAAATTCCCATGGCGGATGGTTCCCGTAAACCGTCCGCCTTCACCTTTTGAAGCACAACCATAGGACCCCTATGAAATCGTCGCTCCGGTTTGGACGCAAGTTGAAAATCGAAATGCTGGAAGTGCGCCAAGTGCTAAGTGCATCGACCTCCAGCGACCTGGTCACGCCCAATTTAATTGTGGTGCCCGATGCCACTACGTCGAGCATCCGCGGCTTCACGCCGGCGCAAATCAAAGCGGCCTATTCCTTCAACGGCATCACCTTCACCAGCGGCAGCACCACGGTGGCCGGCACCGGAGCAGGAGAGACCATTGCCATTGTCGATGCCTACAACGATCCGAACATTGCCGCCGACTTGGCCACGTTTGACAGTCAATTTGGCTTGTCGGCGCCCGCGAGCTTTAAAGTCGTCAACGAAAGCGGCGGCGCCAGCCTGCCCTCGAACAATCGCGGCTGGGCCAGCGAAATAGCACTCGACGTGGAGTGGGCCCACGCCATTGCGCCGGGCGCGAACATTTTGCTGGTGGAAGCCAGCTCGGCCAATACAACCGATTTGGACAAAGCGGAAGATTACGCCCGCAACGCTTCCGGCGTGGTGGTGGTGTCGAACAGTTGGGGCGGCAGCGAGTACAACGGCGAAGCCTCGGAAGATGTTCACTTTACTGCCCCCACAGGAAAAGGCGTATCGTTTACCGTGGCCGCCGGCGATGAAGGAGGCGGGGCGGAATATCCGTCATCTTCGCCCGATGTCATTAGCGTGGGCGGATCGACGTTGCGGCTGACCTCGACGAACACGTATTCCAGCGAAAGCGTCTGGTCCGACGGCGGCGGCGGCGCCAGTCGTTACGAAGGATTGCCCAGTTATCAAACCGGGCTGGGAATTACCGATCGCGGAACGCCAGATGTTTCGTACGATGCCAATCCCAACAGCGGTGTGGCGGTGTACGACAGCTACGGCAGTGGTGGCTGGGCAGAATTCGGCGGCACCAGCGCCGGCGCGCCGCAATGGGCCGCGCTGGTAGCCATTGCCGATCAAGGCCGTGCGGCAGCCGGCAAAGGCTCGCTGGCCAATGTGCAAGATGTGCTGTACACCCTTTCCAAGAGCGATTTCCACGACATCACTTCCGGCTCCAATGGCTTCTCGGCCGGCACTGGGTACGATTTGGCGTCTGGATTGGGCTCGCCCATTGCCAGCAGCGTGATTCGCGATTTGGTTGCTTACGGCGGCTCCACGAAGTTCACCGTGGCTTCCCCGGTGACAACCACCGGCCATCGTGGATTTGGCTTCGGCGGTTTTGGCGGCTTCAGCGGCTTTGGTTTCGGCGGCTTCTTCTTCGGGTTCGATGTGCCAGCTGGCGGGCAAGTGGCGGCTGCGAGCGGGTCTGCAGCCACGACTGAGGGTTCTGGCGATGCAATCGGCTCCGGGCAAGGCAATGCCGCAATTGCTGCCATCGATTCGTTCTTCATAGCTGACGATAACGGCGCCGCCAGCGCGCCGCAGACGTTGAGTCAATCGTCAAACACCAACAATTTGGCCAGCGACAGCGATTCCGGACTGCAGCCGATCAGCCTCGATCAAACCGGTGGAGATGGCACCGCTTGCTCCGTGGCGGCGTCGGTCGATGCCGGCCTGGGCGTTTCGCTCTCCAGCGATTTAGTCGATGCCCATTTTGCGACGCTCGATAGTTGATTGGCACGGGAAAAATTGAGCCGAAATTGAAGCGGCAGCGTCGGTGTCCCTCATGCCGACTTAGAGGATGGACCCTTCTCTCGACGCGCACCCCTTGGGTCCATCTTTGCGGCGAAGGGATTCGCCGCCTATTGAAGCAACGGTTCAATTCGTCCGCTACTGCGGCTTTTCTGCGACGGTGGAATCTTCGGCCAATTCCAGCCGCAGGTAATCGTAAATAATTCCGCTGGTGAGCCCGCCGGGGGGAATGGTCAGCACCAGCGTGTTTTTGCCGGCGCGCATCAGCCCGGCATCAAACGTTAAATCGCGCTCCGACCAGTAGCCGCCAATGCCGTCGCGGTTGATCGTGGCGTTATAAAACGGCGCATTGACGGTGCCGGCCGCTTTATCGTTCATCGTCACGTCAATGGTTCGGGCGCCGGCTCCGCAAATGGCCAAGCGCAGCGTAGCCTTGCCGCGCAGCTCGTGAGGCAATTTGAAGGTAATCGTCCAGGGCGTAGCCCGGCCGCGGCCACTGGCAGTGGCGTCATTGTCGCTGGTGTCGTGCGGCACCTGTTCGAAGAACCAATCTTTGTGGTAGTCAGACGTACCCACATCGTAGTGCACATCGTTGGGGAACAGCTTGGCGTACTCCACGTACCAACCCCAGTGGAAATAATCGTCCCCTTTGAAGAACTCCGAGCCTTGCCGATTGGGAATGCCAATTTCCCACAACTGCTTGCCGTAGCGCACCGGCTGCCACTGGAGCTTGCCCAAATCGAGTTTGTCGCCGGCCTTCACTTCGATGGGCTGCTGCGAAAACTCGCCCAGCACTCCGTCGGCGATGGCGTGCAACTGATACGTGCCGGGGCGAACATTGGGAATGGTGAAGTGTCCATTTTCATCTCCCTGGACCCAAAATTCGTAATGCTTGGCGTCGTTTTGCCAATCGTTGACAATCGGCCCACGACCAAAGCCGCGACCAAAACCACCGCCCCCGCCCCCGCCGCCATTGCCGCCACCGCCGCCATTTCCGCCGCCAACATTGCCGCTGTTACCATTTGCACTGCCGCCAAAGCCACCACCGCCGCCATTGCCTCCACGGCCATTTCCGCCGCCAACATTGCCGCTTCCGCCATTTCCGCCGCTTCCGCCATCGCTTTGACTGCCGCCACTGCTGGGCGAACCCTCGGGAGTATTTCCACTGGGTGTGGCGCTCGCCGGCGCGCTGGGCGGGGCTGCGCTACTTGTCGACGCGGAGGCTATGGGCTTTTGGTCGGGAAACGCCAGGCCGACCAGCAAATTCGGCAATTTTTTGGAAGCAGCTTGCGGATCGTTCAGCACGATTTGCCCACTGACGGATCCACGCTGGTCGCGGTGCGGATAATCGACTCCTTGCACCCAATCGTAGGGCCATGCTTGGGCTTCCAGCTTGGCCTGCGACCGCGCGTCATCAAACATTTCTTGCGGCGTGTCTTGGGAGTTCAAATAAATCATGATCGGGCCCACCACTTTGCTCCATTCTTCGCCGGCCGGAATGCGGCAATTGCTGCCGCCGTAATGCGTGCCGCGCCAATAATCCAACAGCGTGGGAGCGCCGCCTGGATTAGCATCTAGATGGCCAGTCAGCTCGTACTTGGTGGCGCCGCCGGAAAGAAACTCGACCGAGGGGTTAATGAAGTACAACCCAATGTGGTTTTTCGTGCTCGACCAACCGAACGCGGGAATTTTGAATTGATAGGCGGAGTAATCGTATTTGTGCTCCGCTTCTCCTTTGTACGTGCCCGTGGTCAGGCGGCGAACTTCCTTCATGTTCAGTTGCGTGCCGGCCGACCAATCGGCGGCGGTGGGCATAAGCCGGTTGCGCTTGTCGTCGATCGAAAGCCAATCGAACATGTTGGGCAGCTTCACGCCGTAGCGCGATTCGCCAATCGAGCCGGCCGGCGCCTTGGCGTCATGGCTGAAAATGGCGTAGGTATACAAGCCGCTGTCGTTTTGCCCCATCGTGTAGCGCACTTCCATTTGCACATTGGCCGTGCCGCCGCCGACGCCGCCGGTGGCAGTTCCCTTGATGGAAATTTCGGCCCGCTCGCCGTGGTTGGTGGCCGGATCAATTGTGACCGTGGCCACGGGACTGGCCGGCGCCTGTTCCCAATAGCCGGCATGGTGGCCCGAGTCGTAACCCATCAACTCGTAATCTTTATATTTGAGCGAGGTCAGATCGCCGGAGTGCTTGGATATCACGGCCGAGCAATAGCCATTGCTCAGCACGTACGATTGGCCTTGATCGGTCAGCGTAACCGGCTTTGCAGTAGCGGAATTTGACGGGGGTGTGACTGAATCGGAAGAAGTTGCCGCGCATGCCACACCGACCAGCGACAAAAATGCCAACAACGGGACTGTCGTTTTCAACAGCATGAAATCATCCCCCATTCAGCAGCCCGGCCATAAGCAAGTGGCCAACTTGGCAGCCAGACCATATATGCAGCTCAGACTATATATTGAACGATGCCCGCGAATAGAAAACAATATACACTCAGTTAGGCCCAAAATCTCCCACGTGGCCCGGCTAGCCGGGCAGCTATTGAACCCCACAAACGGCTATTTGTGCCGCCACTTATGCTCAGTCTTTCTTCCGAAACCTCGCAGCGCTGGCTTTCGCAGGTCGATGCCCACCTGGACGAAATCCTTGTCGACCATGCCCATTGCGAGAAAAAAGCGGCCGGCACGGCGATGAACTTGATTTTCGCCTATGTCGATCGGGTGGATCTATGCCGCGAACTGGCCGACATTGTGAACGAAGAGCTGGATCACTTCCGCGAGGTGCTCGATCTACTCCAGCGCCGTGGCATTCGTTTTCGCCGCTTATCGCCACCGGCTTATGGCCGAAAATTGAACGATTTAGTGCGTAAGTTGGAGCCAGGCAAGGCGGTCGATCGGCTGCTGGTAGCGGGCTTGATTGAAGCCCGCAGTTGCGAACGATTCGATCTGTTGCGGCAGCACGTTTCCGACCCGGAGCTGGCGGCATTTTATGGCAGCCTGTTCGAGAGCGAAGCCCGGCATCACAGCACGTATGTTCGCCTGGCCAAGCGGTTCGCCAAGTACGAAGTCGTTGATCGGCGATTAGACGAACTGGCTGCCGCCGAAGCGGAAATTATCGCCGCCGGCGATCCGCTGCCGCGAATGCACAGTTAGGAGTCTTGTGTCTGGTAGCCTGGTGGTCTGGTGTCTTGTGCCTGAAGCAGCTCATCGTTCTTCGCTAGCGCTATTCCCCATTCCCCATTTCCCACTCGCCATTCCCCATTTTTATCCCCAACATTGAACTTTTTCGCTCGGCGCGCACCTTATCTTGCATGACGCGATTTACACGTCCCGTGGCCCACGCCAATGGCTGACCGACTAGATTCCTTCTATTGGAAAGTCTTGGTCGTGCGCTGCCAAATTGGCGACGCCACCGCCTTCGAGGAATTGGTGGCCGCCTGCCAATCGCGACTGCGCGGCTTTCTGTTCAAGCTGGTGGCCGGCCAGGAAGCCGTGGACGATGTGGCGCAGGAGGTGTGGCTGGATGTGTTTCGCGATCTGCCCAAGCTGGTCAACCCCGACGCGTTTTTGCCGTGGTTTTATCGGATTGCCCGCAACCGCGCCTATCGGCGTTTCCGCCGTCGCGCTCCGGCGGTCCAATCGCTCGACGCACAGGATTTAAACGTTGCCGAAGAACAAAATTCCGTCGAGGAATTCACCGCCGAAGACGCGCAGGCCGTGCATGCAGCCCTCGACCAACTTGGCCCGGAACATCGTGAAGTGCTGCTGCTGCGGTTCATTGAAGATATGAGTTACGACGATATTGCCGCCGTGGTCGGTTGCCAAGTGGGAACCGTGAAATCGCGGTTGCATCACGCCAAGCGTGGCTTACGCGCTATTTTGGAGAAAACCCATGACGTTCGGTGATTTCAATACGGCTTTTCAGAATCAATTTGCCTCGCCGCTTTCGGCGCCCAGTGCTCACGACATCGCTGCCGAAATTGTGCGGCGCGATCAGCAGCGAACACACTGGCTAGCCGGTTTCTGTCTGCTGCTTTGGATCGCGGGCGCTGCGGGGATGGGATTATTAGTCTACGGCCTGAACGAATTTGTGATGGGGATCCGGCTTTCCGACGCGCACAAATATCTGACGGCCAAAGCGATCCAGGATGCGGCAATCGACTCGCATTCAAGCGGCGCCGATTCGTCGAAACAATCGGTAGACAAGCTATTTAACAATTTGGGGGACGACGGAACGAGTTTCTTTCATCACGCGCTACCGTACATCGATGGTGCGCTAATCTGCTTGCTGTTAGCCGCCTTGTGTACCGTGTGGCTGGTTTTTGCTTCCCGCCGCACCACGCTGAACCGCATTAATATCAGCCTGGCCCAAATTTCCGAGCAACTGCGGCAGATGGCCAAGCCTTCCGACGCAAGATGATTGATCCGAGCCGGGCTGTCCCCAGCCCGATGTACGCTGACAACAGGCAATCTTCACCGCCGCAAAGTCAAACCTTGCGGGCCGTTTTCTGCTAGTGCAGTCGTGCGGCCGCAAATGCCGACGTTGGGAGTAGGCCCAGGCGTCTTGTGCAATTGCTAGCACCGCGCGCCCAGCGGAATAATCGATAGACTTCCCATCACCGATCAGGATCCGCATGGTTGCGCTGCAAAATTCCTGATTCCTGCCCAGTTCCCGCCCCAGAATCCTGCCCCCAAAACGTCGACAAGGATGTCGCTTTTCGGAAGTAGCCGAGATGACCGCCGCCGCCGTAACTTGGCGGAGGAATCAGCGGGCGAATCGATCGCCCCGCCGGCTGCCGCTTCGTCGAAGCCGGCCGCCAGGGGAGAGCGCTACACGGCGGCCGCTCGTCGAGAGAACCACCGGCACACGACCGATTTTATTCCGCGCCACTGGGCAAAATTGGCGCTAAGTTTTGTGGCCGCGTTGGCTGCGGTCGGCGGATTGCTGTTTGGCTATATCAAATTCGGCGGCGAGCAAAATGCGGAAGGCGCCACCGCGCTGGGGCTCGCGCAATTATTCGATGCGGCCAGCGGCAGCAGCTTGGCCGGTTGGCTCTCGTCGCTGTTGTTTGGATTTTCCGCCGCCGGCAGCGTGCTAATTTATTCCATCCGTCGCCACAAGCTGGACGATTATCGCGGCCGCTACCGCTTATGGCTGTGGTGTGCGATCGCCTGGTTGGTGATGAGCATCGACGCCACGGCCAACTTGCATACGCCATTTGCCCTGGCGATGGCACGGGCGACCGGCTGGTCGATGCTGGCCGGCAGCGCCATTTGGTGGATCGGCATTTGGGGCGGCATCGTGGGCATTCTCGCCTTGCGGCTGCTCTTGGAAGTGCGCGAAAGCCGGCTGGCGACGTTGGGCTTCACCTTGGTGTTTTCCCTCTGGGCCGCGGCGCTGGCCACCGATTACGGCTGGCTTCACTTGGGCCAGTCGCAGCAATTAAGCGCCCCCCTCATGGCCATTGGCGGCCGGTTGGTGGGGCAAGTCACTCTGTTTTTCACCATTGCGCTGTACGCCCGACATGTACTTTTGGATGCGGAAGGCTTGCTGAGCGTGCGCCAGCGCAAGCCGAAGCGTGAAAAGGCGCCGAAGAAACCGAAAGCGTCGCCGGCCGCCGAAGAAAAATCCGCAACTGCAGCCGAGCGATTAAAAGCTAGCCGCATTGATGCCGCCCACAAATCTCCTTCACCGCCGCTGGCCGCCATGGTGCAGCGCTCGAGCGCTTCTTCGTCCACCGGTTCGAATTCCGCTTCGACCTCGAATTATGCCCCGTCAAAAAGTTACAGCACGTCGGAGGATGACGATGAGGAGCGCGACAGTCATCGCTCTTCCAACCGCCGCTCCGGACAAAATCGCTTCGACGATGAAGAAGGCGACGATGACGACGGTGGCTCTCACGGCGGCGGGAATGGCAAGCTTTCTAAGGCGGAGCGTAAGCGCCTCCGCAAGCAAATGCGCCGCCAGCAGCACGACGAGGAAGAATGAGAAGTTGATGAGGTGAGCAGGTGTTGAGGTGAGCAGGTGATGAGGTGAGCAGGTGATGAGGTGAGCAGGTGATGGGATGAGCAGGTGATGGGATGAGCAGGTGATGGGATGAATTGCGCGCGGATGAACACTCCATCGTTTTTTATCACCCTCTCACCCCATCATCTCCTCAACCGCTGACTCGCTCCGCTAGCGCGTCGCGGCTAAACATCACCCACTCACCCCATCACCCGCACTCCCCATTCCCCATTCCCCAATAGCCCGCTACTCTGATAGCTGACATTCATCCCGTTTTCAGCACCAGAGACCCGCATGGCTCGCACGGTTCGCACACGGTTTGCCCCCAGTCCCACCGGGTATTTGCACATTGGCGGAGTGCGCACGGCGTTGTTCAACTGGCTGTTTGCGCGGCGGCACGGCGGGCAGTTTTTGCTGCGGATTGACGATACCGATCAGGAGCGCAATGTTGCCGAAGCCCTGGCTCCCATTTTGCACGGCTTTCGTTGGTTGGGAATCGATTGGGATGAAGGGCCGGAAGTGGGCGGGCCGTTTGCGCCGTACTATCAATCGCAGCGGCGGGAGCGCTATCAGGAAGCGATCAACAAACTGCTGGACGGCAATTTCGCCTACTGCGATTACGCCACGACCGAGGAAATTCAGATCGAGCGCGCCGCCGCCGAAGCCGCTAAGCAGCCGTTCATTTACAGCCGCCGCTGGATGGCCGACACCGTCGACACCCAGCGCCGCTTCGAGGCCGAAGGCCGCAAAGGCGTCGTCCGGCTGAACATGCCGCACCAGGGACAATTGGTGATCCACGATTTAATTCGGGGCGACGTGCAATTCGATTGGGTCCGCGAGCAAGATCACGTCATTCAGCGCGCCGACGGCACATTTCTGTACAACCTGGCCACGGTTGTTGACGATCACGATTTCCAAATCTCGCACGTCATTCGGGCCGAGGAACATCTTTCCAACACGCCGCGGCAAGTGTTCATTGCCCAATCGCTGGGTTACCCCTTGCCCGAGTATGCCCACGTGCCGTTTGTGGCTGAGCCGGGCAGCAAAAACAAACTGAGCAAGCGCAAGCTGGGTCAATACCTGAAGAACCAAGATTTCGCCCGGCTGTACAAGCACGGCGTCGATATCGCCGCTAGATTAGCGCTTGCCGCACCCTCTCTCTCCGGGGGAGGGCAGGGTGAGGGTGCCGCCCTTACCGCCGAAACGTTCAATCCCGTCATCGTCGATTTTTACGAGCAGGTCGGTTATCTGCCCGACGCGATTATCAATTACCTGATACTGCTCGGCTGGTCGTTCGACGACAAAACCGAATTCTTCACGCGGCAGCAAATGATCGACAGCTTTTCCCTGGAGCGCGTGAACAAAGCGCCGGCCAGCTTCGACCCCAAAAAGCTGTGGGCGTTTGAAGATCACTACATGCAAGAACTGCCCCTCAAGCAAAAAGTGGCCAAGATGTTGCCGTATTTGCAACGCGCCGGGTTAGTGGCTGAGCCCACGCCATGTGATGTCGGCCCACAGCTCACGAAAATCGTGTCCGCAGCCGGCGACCGGATTAAAGTGTTCGGCGATATTCTCGACTATGCCGATTTTTTTCTGCCCGACGATCAATTGCCGTGCGACGAAGCCGCATTCGACAAACGCATCCGCAATACCCCCGGCGCGGCCGAAATTTTGACCGCGGTGAAAGAATTGCTGGCCACGGTCGAACCATTCGAGCCGCCGCAACTGGAGCAAGCGCTGAAGGTGTTTATCGAACAGCGGCAAATTAAAATGGCCGATCTCGTCCATCCGCTGCGTATTGCACTCACCGGCAAATCCGTCGGCTTCGGCCTGTTCGACACGCTAGCCATCCTTGGCAGAGAGCGCTGTACCGCCCGCATCGCTCGGGCAGTGACGCGGAAGTGACAAGAGAATGTTGATCGTTCGAAATTTATTGGAAACACAACGCAGATTCTAAATTGCGGCCCAACGGGACGAACCGGGTTGCTTCTCTCGACACTTTTCACAACATGGCGTGGAATTTGTTATCGTAGATTGCGGCCCAACGGGCCGACCCAGTTCGACGTTTTGAACACAAAGCGGAAATTGATATTCTAAACTGCGGCCCAAAGGGCCGACCAATGTCAGCCCAGGCCAACGGCCTGGGTCGGTGCCCAACAGCACCTTAGCCCCAACGGGGCGAACTAGAGCCAACTATGCCGCAGTCCTTAGCCAAGGTCATCGTTCACAGCACCTTTAGCACAAAAGGCCGCGTTCCTATTTTGCAAGATGCCACACTGCGGCGCGAACTTTATGCCTATCTTGCTACGGTGCTGAAGAATCTCGATAGTCCCGCTCTGACGATCGGCGGAGTTGCGGACCACATTCATGTTCTCAATGCGCTGGCAAGAACCAAAACGATTGCGGAAATGATCGAGGAGGCCAAAACCTCCACCTCAAAGTGGCTCAAAACCAAGGCTCCATCACTGCGCGATTTTCATTGGCAAAATGGTTATGGGATATTTTCCGTCAGCGAATCGAAGCTGCCAGACGTGCGACGATATATCGAAAATCAAGAAGAGCATCACCGCACTTTGACCTTTCAAGACGAATTTCGCGCGCTTTGCCAGCGGCATGGCGTACAGATCGACGAGCGATACGCGTGGGATTGATTGCGTAGTGCGCCCGATTGGGGCTTGCTTAGGCGTCGTGTGAACGTGAACCCAGGCCGACGCTGCGCTTGGCCTGGGCTGACCTAGGTCGGCCCTTCGGACCGCGACTACTGCACGACCCGCATCGAGCGGGCACTCGAACGGTGATATCTAATTTGCTGGGTAAATCCCGTCATGACGGAATCGGCAATCCGCGCACCAATAATCATCAGCTGCTTTACGAACCGAGATTTCTTCGGTGGCAATACTAATCGCGTGGTCCAAATGTTGACGTGGCAGTAATCCCGCCGTCATGAGAGCATCGACGATTAACACTGCAAGCCCCTTGCTTTCTATTTCAGGCTCTAAGCTCATACTGTGGCCTCGTATCACGCAATTATTTTAAAATCGATTTGCATTTGATTTGTTTTCACTTCGGCTTCTCACTAAACATCTTTGCCGCTCGCTGTTGGATTTCTTCAGTGGTTAACTCTTCCTTGTGCGTGGCAATCCACCACATGTTGCCGGCCGGGTCTTTCACGCAGGCGCTGCGGTCGCCGTAGAACATGTCGGTCGGCTCGGTTTGCGATTCCCCGCCGGCCGCCACCGCCTGCCGGTACGTGGCATCACAGTCGGGCACATATAAATACAGCACCACTTGCCATGTTTTCTGGCCCGGCGGCGGCTCGCCAATCATCAACAGCGAATCGGCAATTCGCACCTGGGCGTGCAACACGCCCCCATCGGGCCGAGTAATTTTTTCACTTACCGTGCCGCCAAACGCCTGCTGGGCAAACTCGATGAAACGGCTCGCATTGGGCACCACCAAATACGGCGTCACGGCATGGCAATCTTTGGGAATGTAACTCGCGGCTTTCATGTTCATGGTCCTCCAAGCTGGTTAGTGTAAGCGCCGCTCTTGCTTGAAAGCAATCATTGCGGGAAACTATCGACGTCGCGCTCTCTCAGACATCAGACTACCATCACCAGACACTAGACCACCAACTTCCCATGCCTGACGAACCCCGTTCGCTGAATTTCATCGAAGAAATTATTGAGGAGCACGCCCGCACCGGCCGCTTTGGCAATCGGGTGCAAACGCGGTTCCCGCCGGAGCCTAACGGTTACTTGCACATTGGCCACGCCAAAAGCATCTGCCTGAATTTCGGCCTGGCGATTAAATACCACGGCACGTGCAACCTGCGGTTCGACGACACCAACCCGACCAAGGAAGAGGAAGAGTACGTCGAATCGATTGAGGAAGACGTTCGCTGGCTCGGCTTCCACGTTCCGCCGCCGCTGTATGCCAGCGATTACTTCGAGCAAATTCACGCCTGGGCCGTGCAGCTCATCCAGGCCGGCTACGCCTACGTGTGCGATTTGAACGCCGACCAAATCCGCGAGTATCGCGGCACGCTTACCACGCCGGGCAAAAACAGTCCGTTCCGCACTCGGCCCGTCGAGGAAAATCTCGATCTGTTCGCGCGGATGGGCAAAGGGGAATTTCCCGAAGGCTCGCGCACCTTGCGAGCCAAGGTTGACATGGCCCATCCCAACTTGAACATGCGCGATCCGGTGATGTACCGCATTTTGTACGCTAAGCACCACCGCACCGGCGACCGCTGGTGCATTTATCCCATGTACGATTGGGCCCATGGTCAAAGCGATTCCATCGAAAACGTGACGCACAGCATTTGCACGCTGGAGTTCGAAAATCACCGCCCGCTGTACGATTGGTATTTGGATCGCATCATCGAATGCAACTCCAATCACGCAGCCGCTCACGTAGCCACTCACGTAGCCACTCACGTAGCCGCGTCTCTCCGAGACGCGAGTGCGAGTCTCGGAGAGACACGCCAGGGTGTGGAAGCAATCATCCATCCGCAACAAATCGAATTTGCCCGGCTCAACCTCACGTACACCATGATGAGCAAGCGCCGCCTGCTGGAGCTGGTGAAAGATAAGCACGTTGCCGGCTGGGACGATCCGCGCATGCCCACCATTTGCGGTCTGCGCCGCCGCGGTTACACGCCCGAGTCGATCCGCCTGTTTTGCGACCGCATTGGCGTGGCCAAATTCAACAGCACTATCGACATGGCGGTGTTGGAAGGGGCGGTGCGGGAAGATTTGAATCGCCGTGCCCCGCGCCGCATGGGAGTGCTGCGGCCACTAAAAGTCGTTATCGACAATTACCCGGCCGACAAAATCGAAATGCTGGAAGCGGTAAACAACCCGGAAGACCCGGCGGCCGGCAAACGGCAAGTCCCGTTCTCTCGAACGCTGTACATTGAGCAGGACGATTTCCGCGAGGAGCCGCCGAAAAAATTCTTCCGCCTGGCGCCCGGGGCGGAAGTGCGGCTGCGCTATGCGTACATTATCAAGTGCGTCAGCGTCACGAAAGATTCCAGCGGCGCCGTCACCGAAGTGCACTGCACGTACGATCCGGAAACCAAAAGCGGCTTGCCGCAATCGGACCGCAAAGTGAAGGGCACCATTCACTGGGTTTCCGCCGCGCAGGCCGTGACCGCGCCCGTGCGGTTGTACGATCATCTGTTTTCCCAGGCCGATCCAGACGATGTGCCCGCCGGGCAAAATTACCTGGTGAATCTCAATCCGAATTCATTGGAAACGCTGACCGAGGCCAAGCTGGAACCGAGCTTGGTCGATGCCCAACCCGGCAACAGCTTCCAATTCGAACGCACCGGCTACTTCATTGCCGACCGCATCGATTCCCAGCCCGGCCAGCCTGTGTTCAATCGCACGGTGACTTTGAAAGACACCTGGGCGAAGATCGAGCAAAAGGGCGGCCGGTAGCCGGTTCGCGCGGCTATTCATCGCGGAGCCGGAGAGCCGGCCGTCTTTGAAGAAGCCAGTCTTTGTAACAGACACAGAAAACAGGCCGCGAATAAACGCAAATAAACGCGAATGAATAGGGAAGGCAATTTTGAACCACTCCATCATTCCTTCTTCTTATTTGCGTTCATTTGCGTGCATTTGCGGCCAATATCTCCCGCATTCCGGGCTCCGTGCCCCCGTGGGGGAAACGTCGAGGTGGCTTAGAAATAAACGTAGGTAGATTGATCAAAATAACGAGATAAAATATTTGCCAAATTGTTGATTTCCCCGAGGTTGTCAGTTATTCTGTGACTCGGAGCAAAAGGAAGGCACAATTTTATGATTACATCTTGTGTCACATTTTTAGGCGACGGGATTGTTCAGGGCTTTCCCCCATGCCTGCGGAGAGCTACTGATGAAGATCTCGACAACTTTGTTCGCCCTCAGCGCGCTGCTGGGGTTCGCCCTGATCTCGGCCGGTAACGTTTCGGCCAGCACCGTCTATTACGACACGAACGGCGCCACCGCCGGCACCGGAAGCGGCGCGACCGACTGGAACAGCAGCAACTCGCAGTGGACCACCGATCCCACCGGGTCCATCGCCACCGTGGCGTGGCCGGCCTCGGGCGCGGGTAACCTCGACGGCAGCGACGTGGTTTTCTCTGCTGGCACAAATGCGCCGGCTACTTACAGCATCAACACGGCCGGCAGCAAAATTCTCAATAGCCTCACGGTGGACCAGGGCGCAATCACGCTGACGGTGCTGGGCGGCAGTGCCGTCACGCGCACCATCGGAGCCGGCGGAATCACTATTCAGACCGAAGCCAGTGCAACCAATCCCGCTGGCCCGCTGAATTTCAATTCACCCTCGGGTGCCGGTAGCCAGAGCATCATTCTCTCGGCCAGCCAGATCTGGACGAACAATTCTTCCGCCACAACAGCCGTGAGTTTTAATGCCAATAGCGGCCACGCCGTGATGACAGTGAATGGCAATGCAACCACCGGCAACACCACGACGGTAACGTTGGCCGGAACGGCTGCTGGCGCTTACAACTTTGCGGTCGCGGTCGGTGACGGCTCCGGCGGGGGAAACCTGGCAATCTCGACCAGCCAAACCACCAACTTCACTAGCATCGTCAGTCCGTTTTCAGGCGGGCTCGCGATCACCGGCGCAACAACCCTGGACAATGGCGGCGGACTGGGACACTCGAACATTACCATCAGCGGCGGAACGCTGGCCGGCGGAACCACCGGCAGCGGCGGTTCGCTCACCGACAACATCGCAAGCGACTTGGCCGAGCTCATTTCCCTCAGCGGCAGTGGCACGCTCGCGCTGACCAATCTGCATTTCAATCTCAACGCAACCGGCACGCAGACCCAGGCGGAATACGTCCTGGCGAATGCCGATGTGGGCTCGCCCAACGTGACGGGCACCGCCTTTGCCAGCGTCAATTTGCCGAGCGGTTGGAGCATCGATTACGACGGAACCACGGCGAATCCGGGCGATATTGTGCTGGTCGCGCCGGTGCCCGAGCCCGCTTCGCTGTTGATGGCGGCCCTGGGCGGACTGGGAATCGTAACCGTTGGGTTACGCCGCCGCGCCGGAGATATTTGCGTTAATTCGCGGCTAATTTTCTGCATCCGGCTAATTGCTAATTGCTAGCCGCTGCTCGCTTACTTCGTCGAAATCAACTCATCCACGGCCGGGTCGATTTCAATTTCCACGTCTTTGTACTCGTCGAAAATACCGCCGTTGTGCATTTGAAAAGCGATGGGCCCGGTGCGGCCGGCATCGGGCACGTCGTAATCGAGCACTTCCACGGCTTTGGCTGTCGGCGGTTGGGCCACAGCCATGCGGGCCGTCCCCTTGGTGGCGTCGACCAAAATCTCCACACGGTGCCACTCTTTGGCATTGAAGTCGGGCTTGGTTACCTGCGTGAAGCCTTCGCCGCTTTTGTTTTTGCCCGGCCGATAATCCCAGTGGCTGCCTTTGGGAGTTTGAAATTGAATGCCCCCCAGTGCATCGAGCGGCTTTTCTCCTTCAGCGGGGCGAGTACAGAAAATCAAAAAGCAAGGCTGATGATCGGGCTGGCCGGATACATGCCGCATGGTAAACATCAGCCGGTACTTGGTGAAATCGTCCTTAGTGTAAATGACGCCCCGGCCGGCCCCGGTGCTGGCCATGGCGCCGTCTTTCACAATCCAGGCGGCCGCCGGGCTGATGGCAATTAAATTTGGATAGGCGTCTTCCAGAATCACCCGATTCAGCCGCGCCGCTTCTTTTCCCTGGGGATGTTTTTCGTGCAAAGCCTCCGTCTCCGACCGCAGCGTTACGGCCTGGGCGTGCGCTGCGTCGTACAGTGACGGCCCGGCCATTATTTTGTTCAGCGCTTTGGCCAGGTTCGATTTCAGCGTTTTCGTGGCTGCGGCATCTTCGCTGCCAGAATACGAGACAATCGCCGATTTCACGCTGTCATCCAATTGCTCGCAGACAAATGTGGACAGCTTGTTCGATGGATCGGTCAGCGCTTTCACCAGGCCGGGGAAATCTTTGAAATCGCTGGCCGCCAGCGTCGTGGCATGCAGCGGTTCCTGAATCCAGCCATCTAGCGTAACCCCATCGAACAGCGCGCGTTTTTGTCCCGATTGGGCTGCTGCCTGGCCACACGCAATCAACAGCAATCCCAACGTTCCCAGGCAAACGGTTGTTACACGGCGCTGCATGGAACGCTCCTTAGCAATGGGCGATGAGTTACCCTCCGGCCAGGCCTGCTACATTACACTGCCGCGGCTCGGTTTCCAAGCCATGGCGATCACTTGACGACCTTAACCCGATGCCAATACTGTGTCCATCGTCAGCTCTGGAGAATGTTTATGCTGGAACTTTACAAGCAAACCGTCCTCGGCCAGTTCGAAGCGGCGCTGGCGATGTTGAAGCAGTGCATCGCGGCCTGTCCGAGCGAGCATTGGGAAAGCAAAATTGCCAACAACACGTTTCGCTACGTGGCATATCACACATTGTTTTTCGCCGATTACTATTTATCTCCCGGCGAGCAGGCGTTTCAGCTTCGCGAATTGCACCAGCGCGGCGGGGACGAACGCGGCGAAGCTGCCAGCATCGGTCTGTCTCAACCAGAAACGTTGGAATACGTGCGGCTTGTCCACCAAAAACTGCGCGATGTGCTGGCCGCTGAAACGGAGCAATCGCTGGCCGGCCCCTCCGGCATTGCCCGGCGCAAATGTTGCCGCGCCGAGCTGCACCTTTACAACTTGCGACACATACAACATCACACCGGCGCAATGTACGCCTATTTGCGGCGTGTCGATCCCGCCTTGGCTGACAATCAATCGCTCCCCTGGATCAGCACCGGCTGGCGATGATTTGATGTTGTGATCGCCGTCGGAAGCTGCCACAATCGCCGCCACAAACCACGAGCCTGTGCGGCAGTCCGCCGGCGCCAGCACTGCTAGCAACTTCGCTTGACCAGACCAGGTGCACATCTTATCTTTTGTCCACTAGGACGTTTTTGCAATTCGACATCTTGAGAGCTCTTATGAATGGATTCATTTTGCGATGCAGGTTAGGCCAGGATGCTTGTCGCGGGGCAATGTTATTTCCAATCTTCCTCGGGGCAATTCTGTTTGCTTCCAGGGCAGGCGCGACGAGCATTCAAGTGGCCGCCACGGCCAGCGGCGAATTCGGCATTCCCGAAAGCGGCGCCGTGCCCATGGTCTCGGCATTCACGTTTACGGCCGCGGGCCAGCAAGTTCAACTCTCTGCCAACGGCACAATTAACCTTGATCCCGAGCTGACGACGGGTCCGAACGGCATCTCTGTGCCGCGGAGCATCATCATTGGCGGGCTCAGCCAGGGCCAGGGATACACGCCCTTGGAAGAAGGAATTATGGACGGCGGTGGAAGCGTGCCCACCACGGACGGGTCCAGCACGGTGACGGAGCTAGGCTCACTGATGGGTGCTTTTGTTCCCGCGGCATCTGTTTCCGCGTCCGGCTTTAGCGCCATCGACTCCCATTTGGCGACCGGCGGAAAAGGCATTAATTCCACCGCGATTTTCTTTGTTGGCGTTGGCCCGTTAACCGTTACTGCGCCGGGACCGGGCACGCTGTACTTGGGCATCGATGAGTCGTTTGTTTCCAACAACACCGGGCACTTCAGTGCAACAGTGACCGTCGTTCCCGAACCCAGCGCACTACAACTTGCCCTCCTGGCCGGATCGTTTGCTCTTGCCGGCGCTACAAAAAAACCAGCCCAGCGGCTGCGCCGGCAACCGCTTGGGCTGGCTAAATAATGAACGACTCGGTGAACTTCCAAGCTGTCCCTTGGCGACAGGATGGTTGAAAAACGGACTACCGATTGGTGCGCACTCCACGATTGCTGCGGTCAGAGCGAGTCTGATCGCTGGGCTTCGTCGATTGATCGGACGCGCCCGTGTCCAAGTTCGGACGCATGGCGGTGTGCTGCTCGGCCGCCTGGTCGAACCGCGGCATATCCACTTGCAAATCGCGATTGCGCTCCCCGCGGCGAACTTGAATGCTCGCTTCGCCCGGATCAGCGGAGGCAATGCTCTTGGCAAAATCTTCTCGATTTCGAATCGGCCGATCGTGGAACGTAGTCAGCACGTCTCCGGCCCGCAGGCCGGCGTAATAGGCCGCAGTGCGCGGCAGCACTTTCCACACGACGGCCTGGTCGTTGATGCGGTCGTCCAGCACCACGCCGAACTGTTCCAGCGGATCCAGTGGCGCGGCAACGCCATAATCGGCCAGCACCGCTGACGGATCGACCAGAATGGTTTGCTCCTGGCCATCGCGCATGATCACCACGTCGACGGGCGTGACCACGACGGACGGATTGTTCATGATCAGTCCTTCGCCGGGCACAAACACGTTGCCCAGCAAGAAGTCTAAAAATTCCGGCTCCGTGGTTACGCGGCGGCCATTGATGGAAACAATGCGATCCCCTTCCCGGAAGCCCAAACGGGTGATGGCGCCGGTAGTGGCGATATCGGAAATGACCAAACCGTTGCGCGCGTGGCGATCGAACCATAAGCCGATGTCGGGCGCTCGCAAATCGGTGGGACGCATGGCCGTTCGGCCGGTTCGTCCGTTTTGGATCTGCGTGGCACGATTGTCGTTTTGAACATTGCGATTTTCAGGCAACGCAGCGCGGTTATCACGATTGATGGCGCCGCTGTTCAACGGTTGTCCGGCGGTCGAGGGTTGCGCGGTCGGGAGCGGCGCCGCTTGGTTGGGCCGCGGCGCAGTTGTAGTTTGCGGCGCGGCTCGAAATTGATTCGTCGCATTCTGCTGCTGCAGCGGATTGTTCGGCGACGGCAGAACATTCGGCTGGGCAGGCTGGGCCGGACCCGGCGCGTTCATGCGGCCTTGAATGTCGTTTGCCGCAGGCGAGCCAGCATCTTTCGGCTGGTTGGTGGGCGCCTTCGTTGCCGGCGTAGCCGGCGCTACGGTGGGCGTGGCCATTGGTTTTGCGTTGGCAGGCGCTTTTGCCTGATCGTCGGCCAGCGCTACACTGCTGGCCAAAGCAAATAGCGCGGCGGCCAGTGTGGTGAAAGTTAATTTCATGGTAAAAACTCCTGTTCCTGTTCAAAATACTGCAGCCCCTGGAGACACGTGCGCGGCGATATCGCCGTTAAATGAGGGAATGGTCGCAACTGTTATGCCAATGCCTGACCGAGCTTCGGCAGATCCTTTTTTGATTGCCCAACCTGCAACGCCGTAACGATCAACGAAAACGCCGTAAAATTCCAGCCGCCGCAGCGGATAACATATTGCCAGCATGGCTGGAGAGAAGTCAGCCTGACCGTAGGGGCCCGCTGCGATCCAAGCGTTGCCTCCATCCAATAATCGTTAGATGGGGTGCCATGGCCACTGCTTTGAGTGGCCATGGATTCTCTGTGATTTTCATGCCCACACAAAGCTGTGGGCATGGCACACGTCAAGCTTTACTAGGGCCAATCTCCGCGATCATTTGAACCAACGGGCCGTGCTGAAACGCGCTTGGACGCCCAAAATCAGATCGGCCGCACGGCATCTCCCGGCCGTAGTGGGCCGCTGGTGAGAATTTCCGCTCGCAGGCCGCCGCGATGAAGTAACGCTTGTTTGATTCCCTTCACGGTCAGCTTTTCCAAGTGGCCGCACGGTTCGCACAGTTTCAGTCCGCGCAGCCGCACGGGGCCGACAAAAAATTCTTGTCCCACCAAATGATTCAGCGGCACGCCGCGCAGCAACAAATTGCGGCGCGATTCAGCGGGCGAAATGCTTATCTCGCAATCGCGGGCAGCAGCTTCCATGGCCTCAGCCTCGATCAGCGTGATTTGCGTTTCGGGATCAATGGCCGCCGCATCCTCCGCCGTGCCCGGCCGGTCGGAAAACGTGCCGGCCGCCGCACTGTACCGATCGCCCAGCAATCCTTTTCCGGCCACGGCCTGCGCACTTTCCACCTGCTGCATGGGCGCCGCCTTGGTTGGCCCAATGAAAATTGCTTCCAGCGTGCCAAGAAATGTGGTCCGCGGCTGACCGGCCAATTCGCGTTTTGAATTGCTGAAAGAAATGCTCATTTCATCATCGTCCCCATGTTCGACCGATCTAGCGGTGTTCGGGTTCGCGCTTCATAATGTGGCAAGTTTTGGCCGTTTGACAAGCGGAACCGGCATTTTTGCTGTTCGCTCGGAATTCGCACCTAAGGAAACCTCATGCCATTGTTGGTTGTCGGCTCGGTTGCATTAGATAGTGTCGAAACCCCCACCCAAAGGCGCGATAACGTGCTAGGCGGAGCGGCCGTGTTCTTTTCTTACTCGGCCAGTTATTTTTCGCCCGTGCAGTTGGTGGGCGTGGTCGGGGAAGATTGGCCGGCCGAGCACACCAAGCTGCTGCAAAGCCGGCGCATCGACACCACGGGCCTGCACGTGGTGCAAGGAGGCAAAACGTTCCGCTGGACCGGAAAATATCAGCCCAACATGAACGACCGCGAAACGCTGGAAGTGCATTTGAATGTGTTTGGCGAATTCAACCCCGTGCTGCCCGAAGCGTACAAGCGTTGCAAATTTTTGTTCCTGGCCAACGGCTCCCCGGTGCTGCAAATGAGAGTGCTGGATCAAGTGGATGGGGCCATGCTCACGGTGGCCGACACCATGGATTTGTGGATCAACATCCAGCACGATGATTTAATGCGGCTGCTGAAGCGCATCGACGGCCTGGTGATCAACGATGCCGAAGCCAAACTGCTTACCGGCGACGAAAATTTAGTCCGCGCCGGCAAAGCGATTTTGAAACTGGGCCCCAAGTTCGTCATTGTGAAAAAGGGGGAGCACGGGGCGATGTTTTTCAGCGAGCACGAAACGTACGTGATGCCCGCTTACCCGACGCCCGACGTCATTGATCCGACCGGCGCCGGCGACAGTTTTGCCGGCGGCATGATGGGCTACCTCGCCGAGCGCGGCAACTTCGACCCGCGCACGCTGAAAGAGGCCCTCGCCTATGGCATTCTGACAGCCAGCTTCACGGTGGAAGATTTTTCGCTGGACCGGCTGAAAAAAATCGAACGCCCCGACCTGGAACGGCGCATGCAAGAATATAAAAGGATGCTGAGTTTTTGAGGGCAATTTTCACCACAGAGGCACGGAGGCACAGAGAAGCAACAATCGGATTTATAACAGGCTGTTTCAAAACTAGGAATCGGGTGGCTGGGGTCGACCGAAGGGAGCCCCAGCAGCCTATTCACTGGGGGCTCGGCGGCACTCGACCCCAGCCACCCTTGAAGGAAGTCCAGTTTTGAAACAGCCTCTAAGGAAGCCAGGAAGGCAGGAACAAGCAGCAACCACAGAAATTGAAACAAACAATCTTTATCTTTCCTTTCGTTCCTGTATTCCTGGCTTCCTTATTAGAAATTCGTCCTCTCCGTGTCTCTGTGGTAAATCTGCTGCCTGACGAATCATGAGCGTGTTGCGAGTTTTTACCGCCGTCGAAATCACGCCGGAAGTTCGCGCGCAGGCGCTGCGGCTCATCGAACGGCTGCACATCGCGCCGGCGAAAGTTACCTGGACCAAGGCCGACAACCTGCACTACACCCTCAAATTCCTGGGGGACGTCCCCATGGAAAAAACGGCCGCCATTTGCCAGGCCGTGCAGCAAGCCGCCGGGCCGTTCAGCCCCTTCGAGCTGGTGGCGGCCCGGGCCGGGGCGTTTCCGTCGGCAGGCCATCCGCGCACGCTGTGGCTGGGGGTCAGCGACGGGGCGGAGCAAATAGAACTGCTGTTTCAGGTCGTGGAGCGCCTGCTGGAGCCGCTCGGCTTTCCGCGCGAGCATCGCCGCTTCACCGCGCACATTACCTTGGGCCGTGTTCGCGATTCCAGCCCGGCCGCATTGCAGCAACTAACCGAATTATTGCGCAAGCATGCGGAGTTCGACGCCGGGGCCATGCCGGTCGGCAGCGTGACCGTCTTTTCCAGCACCCTGGGCCGCGCAGGGCCAAGTTACGAAGTCCTCTCCCGCGCCGAATTTGAAGGTTGAATTCACCACGGAGGCACAGAGAGACACAGTGAGGCAAGAAGGCAGTTTATAAGGAAGCCAGAAAAGCAGGAACGGTCAATTAAAAGGCAATTGCACTAAAATCTTCTTCTCTTCTTTCTTTCCTGTATTCCTGGTTTCCTTATTGAATTCTGTCCTCTCTGCGTCTCCGTGCCTTCGTGGTAAAAATCTGCAAGCGCGTCCACTATGTTGGCAGCTGAGCGTCGCGCTGCGCCAACTCTGCTTCCAGTTGTTTCACACGCGCTTGCAGTTGTTCGATGATCGGCGCCACTTCCTTCAGCGGCACGCGCTTGTGAATGTGCTGCGGGCAGTTCATGTCCCAGGCCGCCAGCGTGAATGCAATCGCCCGCTCCGGTTTTCCTGCGCGGTAGGCCGGGTCGGCCAGTTGCGACAACAGCGCCTCGTCGTTCTCGACCACTTTGGCGGTGCCCCACAATTTCACGCGGCGGCTGTGGGCGTAATCCATCAAAAAAATAAACGCCTGCGGGTTCTCCGATAAATTTCCCAGCGTAATGTATTGCCGGTTGCCGCCGAAATCCGCAAAGGCCAGCGTGTGCTCGTCCAGCACTTTCAAAAAACCTGGCAAACCGCCGCGATATTGAATGTACGGCTGCCCGGCGGCGTTGGCCGTGCCCAGATAGAACATGTCGAGCCCGGCGATGAACTTCGCTAATTGCGGCGTGACGGTGGTTTCCCAGCCGGAAAATTCTTCGATGTCGGTGTATTGGCCCCGCGAGCCTTTTTCGGCCTGAATGCCTTTTACGGCGGGCGTGAAGGCAATGTCGCTGGGAATGTTGCTCATCAATTTCACGCCGGTTGAGTTAACGCAGCCGAATTCTGTGCTTCACGCTCGTCCCATCACGCTTGCCAATCATTGTACCGTCCCGGGCAACTGCCGCGCACATGTGCCTGAACCAAGCGCCGCTCCAGTGCATTCGGCGACCGAATGAGAAAATCGTCTGCAAATTGTCGCACCCTGGCCAAAAATGAGGCTTGATTTTGGGCCACCCCAGCGGCTATAAGCATATATGTACAAAAGAACACTATCAAACAGTAATTCTCACCCATACCCCATCACTTTCTCACGTCTAACCCCTAACCTCAAACCCCTCCAACACCGCCATGTCCAAACCCGGTCGTCCGCGTGCTCTTGACGATATTAAACAGCGCGAAATCATTGCTCTGGTTTCCTCCGGTTGCGGCGTCGAAACCGCCGCCCGCTACGTGGGCTGTTCCGCCCGCACCATTTACCGGGAAACGCGCCGCAATAAAGAATTTTGGGAGCGCTTTCGCAAGGCGGAACTGGCCTCCGCACTGAGTCCGCTGCAAACCATTCAAAGGGCCGCGCACGAAAACTGGCGAGCGGCCACGTGGCTGTTGGAGCGAAAGCTGCCGCAACATTTCGCTCCCACCCATCGCGACATGATCGACCCGGAAGACCTGGGCCAAATTCTCGATCGGTTCATGGAAGAAATTTGCCGCAACATTCCCGATAAAAAAGCCCGCGACCGCATCGTGAAGCGGATCGAGCAGGGCGCGCTGGTGGCGGTGCACGAAGCCACTACTAATCGCAAAAATCCCAAGCACCGCCGCCGCCACTCGCCGCTGAGCGATCTTCCCCCAGGGGGGCCAGCCAGCGCCGCGCCGGCCGCCGGCTGGCCATCCACGCGCAAGCCGAAATACGCTCCGCCGCCGCCCGCGTTTCCGCGTCCGGACTTCCGTTATGCCAATTCGGGCCTGCCCGTGGAGAATGCCGATGCGGCGCCTTCTGCGGCCAGTCCGTCTGCAGCGCCGCTTTCCACGCCGCCGACAGAGAACCCGGCGCCCTAAATTAAGTGGCGGATTGATTTTTAACTAACGGCCGCTGCGTACGAACCGCCGCCGAGTCAGCACCAGCCCAATCGCACCACCAGCCAGAAGGCAAACGGTTGCTGGCTCGGGCGCGCCAAACGTGAACAAAGGAGAATAGCTTTGCACCTGAGCCGTGCTGCCATCAATGAGCGAGGCAGTCGAGAGATTGAATTGGGTATAGTTCGTATGAATTACCAGAATCTCACCATTGTCGCCCGGCGGAAGTAAACCCAAGCCCAGCGGCGGAGCGGAATAATTAGCTCCTACCACGTCTCCCGCGGTCGCCGCCGAACTGCGATCGAACGAAGTCGGTGGCAGAGCGCCCGCTGTAGGGAAAAAGCTTGCATCGGTCTGCAAGCCGGGAATTCCGTATCCATTGACGTTAAAGCGCTCGATCGAATCCGGACCAGCAAGGTTCTTTACCTCGTATTGGAATGTGAGAAAGCCCGGTCCAAATGGGTTGGCCGGATCGTTAACAAATACTTTGCTATCCAGCGTGCCGGAAAACGAAGTCGCAGTAAAGGC
Organism: Pirellulales bacterium; assembly: GCA_035656635.1. NCBI lineage: Bacteria > Pseudomonadati > Planctomycetota > Planctomycetia > Pirellulales > Pirellulales bacterium. The sequence continues at coordinate 28,718 of DASRSD010000146.1, read as the reverse complement.
AAGCGCGCCGCTATCTGCTTGTAAGATACCGCCGGCTGTTCCAGGCAAAGTGGTGGCAAGAATGGCCGAATTCACCGCCAGCGGCGTGGCATTGGCAGAGAAACAAAAACCAATCACTACGCAAACAAGGCTCGAAAAGAACGCTACGCCGACAATTCGTTTGTGCGTAATCATAGATGCAGAGGCTCCCCTGTTGAGAATTAATCTACTACGGCCCGTTGCCTCTGCTCGAGTTGTTCCAAGGCAGAGTATAGTCCCGCACTCGGAATGTTGCAATTACTTTATAAAATAATTTTACCCCCATTCCCCCCCACAGGGCTTCCGGCTTTGCGGTTCCCAAACTGGGCGACGGAATGGGCCAGCCGCCGGCCGATTTTCCCGCCAAAATTGCTCGAAAAAGCGGCTATTTTTCCCGGCCGGCGTATTGCTCGTCGCTCACTTTTTCCAGCCAATCCACTTGTTTGCCGTCGACGTGTTCTTGAATGGCAATGTGCGTCATGGCTGTTGCAGGAGCTGCCCCGTGCCAGTGCTTTTCCCCCGGCGGAATCCAGACGACATCCCCCGGACGAATTTCCTCGATGGGCCCACCCCAGCGCTGTGTCAGGCCGCAGCCGGCCGTGATAATCAGTGTTTGACCCAGTGGATGCGTGTGCCAGGCGGTCCGAGCGCCCGGCTCAAACGTAACGCTGTTGCCATTGGCCCGGGCCGGCGCCGGAGATTGAAACAGGGGATCCAGCCGCACTGTGCCGGTGAAATACTCCGCCGGCGGTTTGCTGGAAGGCTGCGTGCCACTGCGATTGATGTTCATGAGTTGGAATTCCTTTCACAAACTATGATAGCCGTTTTTCTCCCGCGGTTGCACGGGCCGCGCCGGTGTTGCCGAATGGGAACAGCCCATAGCCAACCACTTATTCGGGCTGACAATTCCCACGTTCTGCTTGACGTTGCTGTTCCTGCCGTCATCGGCCGCTGCTCAACAAGCCGCCCAGCAGGCAACAAAAATACCGGCACAAACGCAAGGCGCCAACCGCGGAATTGAATTGCCTGACGATAACACGTCGGCTGATAACAAATCGCCCGCTAACGCATCGCGAAGCAAGCCAACCCACGCCGGCCGCATGCCGCCGTTCTACTGGGCCGCCTTCGAACTCTCCGGCGACTGGCGGTAGTCAATGGCTAGACAAATGCCACGATTTGATATTTAGTAGTCGCCATTTTTTTCGCAGTAGCCGTTTGACGTTTTCGCTTGCCAGCGAACACCCCAATCGCAATCAAGATCGAAAGGACTGACGAATTCGGTTCCGGAACGGCCGTTGCTGAACCATCTCCATAATTCAAGAAATCTAAAAAGCTTTGCAGATCAGCATTATTAAAAGAGCCGTCCTGATTGATGTCACCGATTTCAGCCAGCACGTCAGCAGAAACATGGTATTGCGACTGGTATCCGGCCGGATCAACCAGTGCCTTCATCATCGGCAGAATGTCTGAAGAATCGATGTGGCCGTCGTGGTTAAAATCGCCTGGTAAATACACCACGCTGGCATTGGTGATTTGAATGGGACCGGTCATGCCTAAACTTGAGATTGATGCAACAGTATCATAGTCGTACGCACGGAATCGAATTTGGTAAGTGTCGCCTGGGGTCACATCAAATTCTATTTCACCATCACTCGATGCCGTGGTTCCGTAGGTAATAACTCGATGGTCACCTTGAACTTTGTCGCTACCAGATACTTGAAAGATGTCCGCATCAAATTCCTCACCGCCAGGATGATCATCAGCAATGCTATAGCTGAAGGAGACTAAAGTTGTGCTGTCGGAGAAAGTCAATAGCGGAGAATACAGCGCGGAGTCAAAATAAACACAGTGCTTCTGTAAACCGATCGATCCGCCGCTGGAAATCCACGGATTGTCGACCAAATGATCACCAAACCCGGTCGTAAAAGTCGGCGGATCCAAATCTCCGACCGTCGTCCAGCCCGCTGGGAAAATGGTGGTTGGCGCATCCACATCGGCATAAACCGTGCCTGCCAGTGCGTATCCTAGGAATAAGCAGCTCAAGATTCCCAATTTAGGATGCATGATAATTCCCTCGGTAATCAGTGAAAGGTTCAGAACAAACTGTGTGTTTGGAATTAGCCTGTTTGGCTGGAATAGTTAAAAAAATGCTTATGGGTTGTCACAGCGGTTGGCAAATTGACGGTGAATCGACAAATTGATCAAGTAATTAATATCTTGCACCGATCCGTCGCACAGCACCACGTTAAAGCTGTTCCAGTGAGCGCTGCCGAAACAGGTTTCACTGGTGACGCTCACTTGATCTCGTTTGGGCGGATCGTTGGCCAGCGCAAGCCGGACGTTGTCTACCGCAAAACCGGAGTACATGTGGCCACGATCGGAAGGGTCCCAACCGCTTTCGTAGTATTCAGAATCGAGGTACTTTTCGCCGGCTGAATATGTTTTCGATAAACCATCGATCACTTGCGCAGGCTTGATTTGACTGCGGACAAAAGAAATGCCGGTGAATCGGCTGGGATCGGGCCACGGATAATCAGCCGCGGCGTCGAACGATTTTGGTCCCCCTTGATCACCAAGTCCGTTAGTCCCACGGTCGCCGGCGCAAATGGCGTAATCACTTCGGGCTACCAGCGGTCCGAGGGTGACATTGTAAGAAGGATAAGGCCAAACATTCGGGTACAGCTTGGTGGCCCGCCGGGAAGGGCAGTTAAAAACGGTCAGCGCCGTGGCGCACACGGAACCTAATGCGGTCGCTTTATCAGTGGGCGACAAATCTAATCCCCGAACCCGGAGCACATTTTCTTCCAAGTAAGGCAGCACGTTGTAAATCCACCCGCCGGGCTGATGGTGGTCGAAGCCGAGATTGGGATCGCCGGTCCACCCTCCTCCCCAACCGCCTGTCGGAAAAAACCGTTGTGCATTGACGTGATTTAAAATCGCGACGCCAATTTGTTTCAGATTGTTTCGGCATTGTGTTTTGCGTGCCGATTCGCGAGCAGTTTGGACAGCGGGGATCAAAAGAGAGATTAGCACGCCGACAATTGCCATCACCACCAACAGCTCTACCAACGTAAACGCTGGCGAATTTAGCTGCGAATCCTTGGAGTGGCAGAATATAACCCATTGCGACTCTTCAGCGCCGCTGTCTCGCCGACGACAATTCGCACCGTACCGCTGCGCCTGACTACCGCCAGAAACTTGTTTGCTGATAAACATGGATGCCGCACTGCTTAGACACCAATTGTCGCTCGGCAACTCTTTCACCAAGCGCCAAACAAAATTAGAATGGCAGCGTGCCAGTAAGCATTCCAGCCGTTAACGGTTCGATTCAGGCGAAAACCGAGATACCACTAATGGGCTAGGCGTGATTTTAGGGGCCCTCTTCCATCGTGTCTAGCATTTGTGCTTCGCACGGATCGGCCCATCAAATTGATCGATTTGGGACCCGTCGAGCCGATTAACCAGGCGGTCGAAAAATGGCGCGAAACGTACGGCGGCAATGTGGCTGGCCTGGCGGCCGAAGATCAACCGGGCATGAAATTGCGGCGGTTGGTTTGGGAACCGCTGGAGCCGTACTTGGGAATCGATCCTGCGGCACCCTCACCCCAGCCCTCTCCCAAAGAGAGAGGGAGCGTGAAAACCGTCCTCATTTCGCCCGATGGCGAGGTGGCGAAATTTCCTTGGAGTGCGCTGCCGGGAAGTAAGCCGAACACGTATTTGATTGAAGATGGGATTGCCGTCGCATTAATTCCCGTGCCGCAGATGCTGCCGGATTTGTTGGGAGAGTCCCCTTCACCCCAACCGTCTGCCGCCAAGGGAGAGGGAAAAGCTCCCGCGCTGCTAATCTTGGGCGATGTAAATTACGACGCCGCTCCGGATGATCGGCCTTCAGCGAAGCCCGATCCTTTGCCGCAACCGCTGCTTGAAAAAACTCCACTGGCCATGGCCGAACCGCACCGTTCAGCGATCCGCGGCAAAGATGGGATGCAATTTTCGCCCCTCCCCGGCACCGCCCAGGAAATTCAAGCGATTGGAAAAATGTATCAAGAACGATTCGGCGCCACTCCGCCGCTGACGCTAACGCAATCGGCTGCCACTACCCAGCGGTTGCGGCAGGAAGCGCCCCAGTTTCGCTATTTGCATCTGGCCACGCACGGCTTTTTTGCTCCGGTCACAGTTCGCTCGGCGCTGGCAGGCAATCTGCAATCATCACCGGCTATTCAAAATGCCCGCCAGCGAGATCCGATTGGCTTTAACCCAGGCCTGCTCTCGGGCATTGCATTGAGCGGCGCCAATCGAGGAAATCAACGGAATTTATGGGACGATAATCTTAATCGCTCAACGACAGACGATGGCATTTTGACCGCTCTGGAAGTTGCTGCACTCGATTTACGCAACGTCGATTTAGCCGTGCTGTCGGCGTGCGAAACTGGCTTGGGACAAGCATCCGCCGGGGAAGGGATGCTCGGTCTGCAAAGGGCCTTCCAGTTGGCCGGAGCGCGGACAACGGTCACGTCGCTATGGAGCGTAGACGATGCCGCCACGCAAACTTTGATGAGCGAGTTCTATTCTCGGCTGTGGGACAGGCAGCATCCACTCGGTAAGCTGGCCGCGCTGCGCGAGGCACAACTGGCAATGCTCCAGCATTACGATCCGCGCACGAAACAACTGGTTCATCGGGCGCCAGACCTCGGCCGCGGTGCAGTAGAAGTAGACTCTCCCGCCGCTGACGCTGACCAAACGAAGACGCACGGCCGGCTCTCGCCCAAATATTGGGCCGCCTTCGAACTCTCCGGCGACTGGCGGTAAGCGGAGCGGTTTCGACCGCCTTCCGGGCATACCATGCCGGCTTTATGGATGCCGCCCTGGCATACCGTGCCCGGCTTGGGGGATGTTACCCGGGCAGGTCATTGTCCGGCTTGGTGAAAATGGCTCTTGAAATTAGGCCAGGCGATCGGCTAGAATCGGTAAGTGTACAACAGTATATTATACGGTTGCGAGTGGCTGGTGGTTTTGTGTTTGGTGTCTGGTGGGCCTGGTGGGCCTGGTGTCTGGGCACAGCGGAGCGCGACTAACGGTTGCGGCTTGGTAAAGGCTAATCGTCGAACCAATCGACACTTCGCACGAGCCACTCGCCCCAGGTTCCAAACACTAACCTTTATTTCCTAATCTCTAATCTCCTTCCCGCCATCATGCCCAGCAATTCACAAACAATTGACGCCTTCGAACGTAAACTTTCCGCCTTTTGTCGCCTGGCCGGCGCGGCCGTACGCGAGAAATTTCGAGGCTTCGCCAGGGTGGGACTGACAAAACGAGGTGATTTTGGCAGCGAAATAAAAAATCCAGGGCAAATCGACAAAAACCAACGGGGCAGCTCCTCGCCGGCAGGCAAAAACAGCCTGCCACAGGGACATAAGCGGTACATTTTTCCCAGGACTGCGGGGCGGCAAAAAATCCTACTTGATCTTCCGGAAATAGGCCGATATACTGTCCACGTGTTCAGTAATGCGGTTCGCCGGGTCGATGAACCAAATGCGGCTGGCCGGGCACTTCGCAGGAGGCTGCCAGCTTGCACTTTCGGGGCTTCTGCGAGATAAAGGATGCACATTTCATGGTTACCGCGGTTAAAACCAACAATCACATGGCCAAAAAAGAAACGCTTACGGAAAAACCGGCGGATGTGAAAGCCGCCAAGCGGCCGCAGTCGCAGCCGCAAACCGAGAAAGACCCGCTGGCCGATCATCCCCAGTTAAAAAACACCATCGCCCAAATTGAAAAGACCTTTGGCGAAGGTTCGATTATGCCGCTGGGCTCCACCGAGGCCGCCACCAGCCGCGTGCAAGGCATTCCCACCGGCAGCCTGTCTCTCGATGTGGCCCTGGGAGGCGTGGGGCTACCCAAGGGACGCATTATCGAAATTTTCGGGCCGGAATCGAGCGGAAAAACCACGTTGGCCCTGCATGCCGTGGCCCAGGCTCAGCGCGAAGGAGGCATTGCCGCGTTTATTGATGCCGAGCATGCGCTCGATCCTACCTGGGCCAAAAAGTTGGGCGTGAATTTGGAAACGCTCCTGGTCAGCCAGCCGGGCAGCGGCGAAGAGGCCATGAACATTACCGAAATGCTGATCAAGAGCAATGCCGTCGACGTGATTGTTATTGACTCGGTCGCCGCCCTGGTGCCGCAGAAGGAATTGGACGGCGAAATGGGCGATACGCACGTCGGGTTGCAAGCCCGGCTGATGAGCCAGGCCATGCGCAAATTGACCGGCGCGATTTCCAAGAGCAAAACGTGCGTGATTTTCATCAATCAAATCCGCGAAAAAATTGGCGTGATGTTCGGCAGTCCGGAAACCACGCCGGGCGGCCGGGCGCTGAAGTTTTATTCGTCTTGCCGCATCGACGTGCGGCGCATCGGCCAGCTTAAGGACGGCGAGGAAGTGATTGGCCAGCGCGTGCGGGCCAAAGTGGTGAAAAACAAAGTTGCCCCGCCGTTCCGCGTGGCAGAGTTCGACATGCTGCATGCCAACGGCATCAGCTATGAAGGAGACGTGCTGGATTTAGCGATGGTGCACAAATTGGTCCTCCGCTCCGGCGCGTGGTTCAAATACGGCGAAACGCATTTAGGCCAAGGTCGCGAAAAGGTCCGGCAATATTTGGCCGAGAATTCCAAGCTCACGGAAGAGTTGCGGGAAAAGATTTTGGCCGCCGGCATTAGCAATGTCATCCCCAGCACCGGCGGAGCTGGAGAAGAATAAAGCCAGAGGGTAAATTTCATCGTGGTTTGGAAGCCCTGGGACGGGAGTCGCGGGGCTTTTCTCGATGGGGTCTGAAGTTGCGGGCCGCATCTCCGCCTAGTCGCTATTTCACGAGGCGGATATGATGTTCCATTCGGTCCCGTTTGAAATTTTACGGGCTCTCGCGTTTCCGTGTTTGAATGTCTTCGCGGTGAAAAATCCGCTTTTGACCGTCCTGCGCCCATGAAAACCGACGAAATTCGCGAAAAGTATTTGGCGTTCTTTGAATCCAAGAAGTGCGTCCGCCGACCCAGCGACGTGCTGGTGCCGCGGTGGGATCCGTCGGTGTTGTTCACGCCGGCGGGCATGAACCAGTTCAAAGATCATTTTTTGGGCAAGTGCAAGCTCGAGTTTACGCGGGCCACCACTTGCCAGAAGTGCCTGCGGACTGGCGACATCGACAACGTGGGGCGCACGGCGTATCACCACACGTTTTTCGAGATGCTGGGGAATTTCAGCTTTGGCGATTACTTCAAGCGCGAAGCCATTAGCTGGGCGTGGGAATTCCTGACGGCGAAGAAGTGGATGGGTATTCCGGCCGGCCAGCTTTCGGTTTCGGTCTATTTGGACGACGACGAGGCCTACAACATCTGGCACGACGAAATTAAAGTGCCTGCCGAACATATTCAGCGGATGGGGGAAGATGATAATTTCTGGCCTGCCGGTGCGCCCAGCAAAGGCCCTGACGGCGTATGCGGTCCGTGCAGCGAAATCTTTTTTCACACGCCCCGCGGCGGCGAAGTCGAAATCTGGAATTTGGTGTTCACGCAATTCAACCGTATCGGCAATCCTCCCAATAACTTGAGGCCGCTACCGAGCAAAAACATTGACACCGGCATGGGGCTAGAACGGATGGCCGCCGTCATGCAAGGCGTGGAAACAAATTTTCACATCGATATTTTGCGTCCCTTGGTTGAAGCTGCTGGGCAAGTGTGCAAACAGAAGTATGACTCGGCCAGCGACAACGGCCGCCGGCTGCGGCGCATTGCCGACCACATTCGCGCCTGTGCCTTTGCCATTCATGAGGAAGTGGCGCCCGGGCCGAAGAAACAAGGTTACGTGATCAAGCGGCTGTTGCGGAGGGCGGTGTTGGACGGACATCAAATGGGAGTGAAGCAGCCGTTTTTGTACCAACTAGTTGGCACCGTGGCCGACGTCATGAAGCAGCCTTATCCGGAATTGAAAACCACGATTGATCGGGTGTCGAAAATCATTCGCAGCGAAGAAGAAAGCTTCTTGCGCACCATCGACAGCGGATTGAATTTGATCGATCGGTTGTTTGCATCAATGAAGCGGGAAGGGCGCTCGCTAATTACCGGCGCCGAAGCTGCCGACATGTACACCACACATGGCTTTCCGCCGGAATTGCTAGAGCAGATTGGCGCGGAGCATAATTTGCAATTGGATTGGGCCGGCTTCAAATCCGCGATGGAGGAACACGGCCTGGAAAGCGGCGGCGGCAAAGTAGCCGATGTGTTCACTCATAGCCCGGTCGACAGTTTGGCCAAGGCAATGGAGCCGACCAAGTTTTTGGGTTATGAAACTATCGAAGCCGCCGACAAAGTGGTGGGCATTATCGCCCAGGATCATTTGTGCGAGGCGATGCAGGAAATCGGCAGTGGCGAACCCGTGACCGTGGTGCTGGAGCAAACGCCGTTTTATGGGGAATCGGGCGGACAAGTGGGCGATACAGGAGAAATCACCGGGCCTGGTTTGCGATTTGAAGTAATCGACACGCAAAAGGAAAAAGGCTTTGTGCTGCATCGCGGGCACTTGCGCCAGGGCGTGTTGAAATTGGGCCAGACGGTAACCGCCAAGGTGAATGACGAGCGGCGTGATGGCATTCGCCGGGCTCACTCCGCAACACACGTGTTGCATTACGCTTTACAAAAATATCTCGGCAAGCATGCGCAGCAACAGGGTTCCAAGGTCGATGCCGATTGGCTGCGGTTTGATTTTGCCAATCCAGCGGCTGTCGAAAAAGACACGCTGGCGAAAATTGAAGACGAAGTAAACCGCCAAATTCTGGCCGCGCAACCAGTGAGTTGGAAATTGCTGCCCATTACCGAGGCACGACAAGCCGGCGCGACGATGCTCTTCGGAGAGAAATATCCTGATGTGGTGCGAATGGTGAGTATGGGGAATTTTAGCAAGGAGTTGTGCGGTGGCACGCACGTCAACAGCACTGGGCAAATTGGTCTGTTCCGCGTTGCACATGAAGAGAGCGTGTCATCCGGTACACGCCGAATCGTCGCCTGGACGGGAGAGAGGGCCTTACGACAAGCGCGGGAAGATCAGCATGTTCTGCTTGAAATTGCCGCCGCATTGCGCGTGCCCGTACACGAATTACCTCAGCGCGTGGGAACTTTGGCCAAAGAAGTGCGCGATTTGAAAAAGCAATTGGCGGCTGGTCCGAAAGCCGGCGGCGTGACTCCCGAAAAATTGATTGAAGAAGCAGCCAAAGTCGGTGGCGTGACCGTTATTGTTACCGAAACACCGGGAGTGGAAACCGGGGGCATGCGAGAACTGGTCGATCTGGTACGCCGCAAAGTTAGCCCAGCGGCGATTTTGCTTGCTAGCAGCACCGAAGATAAAGTGACCATCATTGCGGGCTTGACGCGCGATTTAGTGGAGCGCGGACTGAGTGCCGGACAGTGGATCAATTCGGCGGCGGAAACGGTTGGCGGCCGTGGCGGCGGCAAGCCCGACATGGCCCAGGCCGGCGGCAAATCGCCCGATAAACTGCCGGCTGCATTAGATGCAGCCCGAAGGCAAATTGAAGCTCTTTTGAAGTAAAATAGAGAAAAGCGATCGCCGCACTCTGGCTCGCTATTCCGGCGGCCACGGTCGTTCGCTACTTCGTGGAAAAAGGAGCAGGGTCATGCCACATTGGGTCTGGTTCATCATCATCGGTATTGTTGCCGGTTGGTTCGCTGGGCTGATTATGAAAGGTGGCGGCTATGGTTTGTTAGGCGATTTAGTGGTCGGCATCATTGGCGCGTTTTTGGGCGGTTGGATATTTGAAACGCTAGGAATATCAGCCGGTGGAGGAATTGTTGGAGCGTTAATTGTTGCACTTGTGGGTGCCATCATTCTGATTGCCCTACTCCGACTGATTAAGCGGGTATAGGGTCATGCAGAAATGGCGCCATTGCCGGCTCGGTTTGTCACAAGGATTGTTAACAGTTGGATTGATTTTCCATTCGGCGGTGTTGGTTGGTGCAGAGAACACTGCAAATGGAATAACTGTGTGGAAGCCGGTGAATTGGGAGGTTTCACAGCGGCAATCGGCCGCGCAAGGCCTAATTTATGTGGCTGGTCAATGTGCCGCTGATGAAAGAATCCAGTGGCAGTTGTCCGGCCAACCGCTGACGGGAGCGTTAGCGAAAGATTGGCAGCCCCTTGCGAACAGCGAACCTTCAGCATCGGCTGACTCAACAAATGCTGGGCAACAAACGGATGCGTCGGGCAGGACGCGGTTCTCCGGTAAAATCTCGGCTCCGGCTGGCGGTTGGTTTCGGTTGGAATTGCGAGCCGTGCGTGGCGACGAAGTTACCTCACAGGCAACGATTGAACATCTTGGAGTTGGAGAAGTGTTTGTGGTTGCCGGGCAATCAAACTCGGCGAATTATGGCGCGGAGAAGCAGCAGTCGAAATCGGGATTGGTTACGGCATTCGATGGCAAAACATGGCGTATCGCGGATGATCCGCAGCCCGGCGCTGGCGGCCAAGGTGGGAGCTTCATGCCGTCGTTTGGCGACGCAATGGCAGAAAAATTTCATGTGCCCATTGGCATTGTCGCTTTGGGAGTGGGTTCGACCAGCGTGCGGGAATGGCTGCCCAAGGGGGAAAAGGTGGATCATCAGACCACCACCGGCAAAGGATTGAAGGAAATTGGGCCGGGCCAGTGGGAAGCGCTGGGAAACATTTTCGCCAAGCTGCCAGCGAGGCTAACGGCGCTGGGGCCGCATGGATGCCGGGCAGTGCTGTGGCATCAAGGAGAATCGGACGCAGGCCAGCGGCGCCCGGACAGAGCGAATGCTGATCGGCAAATTTCCGGCGACGATTACGTGCGCTACATGGCGGTGCTGGTCAAAGCGTCGCGGCAAGCGGCTGGCTGGGACGTGCCCTGGTTCACGGCGCAAGCTACTTATCACAGCGAGCAAGACACCGGGAACACGGAGTTTCGGGCCGCGCAAAAATCGCTGTGGGATTCACATTTGACGTTGGAAGGGCCCGACACTGACGCGCTAGGCGAAGAGTTTCGCAAGGGAGTGCACTTTAACGCCCAAGGCTTGCCAAGGCATGGCGCACTGTGGGCAGAGAAAGTTGCACCGTGGCTGGAGTCGCAATTGAAGACGGATTAAACACCTAGTGTTCTGCTCGCGATGACCAACCCGTAAATTACAACTGCGATTTGAGGGCCGCCAGGGCGCTGGAATAATCGGGTTCGGTGGTGACTTCTTTTACTAACTGTTCGTAGACGACCTTGCCATCTTTGTCGAGCACGAAGACGCCGCGGGCGAGGATTTTCAACTCGTCGATCAGCATGCCCCAGTTCTTGCCGAAGGAACGGTCTTGGTAGTCGCTGCCGACGCGCATGTTCTTAATGCTCTCGGCCCCGCAGAAACGATTTTGGGCAAAGGGCAAATCAAGGCTGACGGTGACGGCATTAATGCGGTCACCCAGAGATCCCAACTGTTCGTTGAACTTTTTGGTTTGGGTGGCACACACGCCGGTATCGAGCGATGGCACGACGCTTAGTAAGGTGGGCTTGCCTTTGAGATCGGCAAGTTTGATGGTCTTGAGGCTGCCGTCAAAGTAGTGAATGGTAAAATCGGGTGCCGGCGAGCCAACTTTCACTGCCTCACCGACTAAGGTCAGAGGATTGCCTTTGAATGTGACTGCTCCGGAACGTGCCATGATGGGCCTCACTAAGGAATGGGAGTAATGTTGGTGAAAAAGCTGTCAGCGGTTGCTAGCAGGCCAGCTGAGACGTCTAAGTCGAATGGCCGTAATACGGAAAGAAGCGTAAGTATCGCCGATGAAGTGAGGGCTGCAAAGGGGCGGCAGGGTGAACCACAATTGCCCAGGAGAGAACTGCCCTTTAAGTGTGCGGAGGAGGTTCGGCCGGTTTTTCCTACCATCGTAGCGCCACATGTTGCATCGCCATCAGAAATGCTTATGATGAATTTTCGGCGACTAATGGTTAGGCAAACCTCTTTCGGCGGAAGGGAGGTATTCTGTATGTTCACCGTGCAAGCTGTTACAGGGTGGGATTTTGAGGTGGAGCGCGGCCCGGACTGGATGTTTGTTCGACTTCAGCCCGCCTACGAAGGTGGGACCGAGGAGCATTTATTGGCAGAGAGGGTGTGGTCGATCCTAGAGCAAAGCTTTACATACCGGCTCGTGCTGGAACTAGATCGTATCGAGCATTTGCAAAGTTGCCTGATTGCACAGATGGTTCTCCTCTCCAAGCGCGTGCATTCGCACGGCGGCATGCTGCGGTTGTGCCAATTGTCTCCGGTAAATCAGCAAATGCTACACACTTGCCGTTTGGATGGCTGTTTGCCCAATTACGACAGTCGCAGCGATGCTGTGATGGGGACTCATCGGCCAATACAGCCGAGGTAATTGCTCAGCGACCCAGATGCTAGGAGCTGCGGACAAAAGTGACAGCTCGGCAAGAATTAAACCCAATTGACTTCAAGTTGATTCTCGACTCGGTCAATGCCGTCCAGCCGGAATAGCGTTTCCTGGGCCATTTGCTTTTGATACCAGGAACTGACTTGCCCTTTCAACGTTACGCGGCCTTCGCTGGCCTCAAACCGCAAGTTGCGCGTATGTAAGTGCGGGTTTTGTCGCAGCGCGTTGGACACCCGTTCTTCGAATTGCTCGGCAAGTTGCTCTTCGCGCTGGCGCGCTTCGAAAGAAAGATCGGCTGACGGCATAATGTCCACGGCGGTGCTGGAAGGATTTAGCTGGAAGGTGGGAAACAAAGAGTGAGCCGGCCCAGGTGTTTGTACCAAGCCGGCTAAGAAAATATCGGCCACGATTCACGGAATTGTGAAGTTTTGACGTTTGCAGAATCTGCAAAAATAAGCGAGAAAGGTGCGACCGTAGGGGATTTGACGGCGGTTGCAGGCGGCCAAGAGCCGCGAATAGCAACGCCTTACCCTTGTAGCCAACCTGGCAGTTTTCCCGCGGAGGGAAGCTGTACGACCGTGGCTGTTTTGATGTCCGGAGAGGACCGAACAGCGGCCAATGCCACGGGCGGAGGTTCACCGTCAAGGTTCAAGATACCTGTCGCCGACCCGCCAGGGGCGCCGCGGCCAACTGCCATTTGGGCGATGTTCACGTGGTGTTGTCCAAAAATGGTGCCTACTCGGCCGATAATTCCGGGCACATCTGTATGGGTAAACACCAATAATACGCCATCCAGATATGCTTCCAGGCGATGCTCGTCAATTTGGACCAATCGCGGCATGTTATTGCCGAAGAGGGTGGCAGCGGCTCGACGAGTTTCGCTATCGGTGGTCACTTGAGCGCTAATGAGCGAATTAAACGCGCCGCGATCTTGGCGCAATTGCTCAACTAGCTCGATCCCCCGCTCACGCAGCAGCACTTCGGAATTGACAATGTTCACATCTTCGACCAGCGCCGATTCGAGTAGCCCACATGCAAAGGCGGCGCTTAGCAACTTTGTGTTCTTTTCGGCAATTTCGCCGCGATAATGAATTTCACATCGCTTGGGACTACCGCGTACCAATTGCGCCAACAGTCTCCCCAAGCGAAATGCAACGTCGAGATGACCCCGCAAGCCTTCGAGCGTTTTTGGGTCCAGCGGGCTCATGTTTACGGCATGACGGATAGCTCCGGTGGTCAGGAAATCCACGAGCAATCCCACGCCTTCCACGGCCACTTGGGTTTGCGCTTCTTCCGTGCTGGCGCCCAAATGAGGTGTGCACAGCACCCCCGGCATTCCGAATAGCGGGCTATTCGTGCAAGGCTCTTCGGCGTATACGTCCAGCGCAACGCCGGCAATGCGGCCGGTTTTTAAACCTTCGAGAAGAGCTGCTTCGTCATAGATACCACCGCGTGCACAGTTGATGAGCCGCACTCCAGTGCGCAGCAGTGGCAACGTTTCGGCATTGACGATGCCTGTGGTCTCCTCGGTCAATGGCGTGTGCACCGTGAGGTAATCGACCTGCGGCAACATTTTGCGAATGCTTTCGACCGGCTCGACCCCCATTTCTGCGGCGCGATCTTTGTTCAGAAATGGATCGTATCCCAGCACGCGCATTTCAAACGCCCGGGCGCGCTTGGCTACGGCCTGCCCGATGCGGCCCAGGCCGACAACACCGAGTGTTTTTTCAGCCAGTTGCGTCCCCATGTATTTGTTGCGATCCCACCGATGTTCGATCAGGCTTTGGTAGGCGGGGGCCACATTGCGAGACAAAGCCAGCATCAGCGCCCAAGTGTGCTCGGCCGTGCTCAGCGTGTTACCGGCCGGAGTGTTCATCACCACGATGCCCAGGCGCGTTGCCGCTTCCTTGTTGATGTTATCCGTCCCGACTCCGGCACGAACAATGGCCTTAAGCCGATGGTTGCCCGCCAGTGCATCGGCGGTAATTTTCACTCCACTGCGGCAGATGGCCCCCTCAAATTCGGCCAGCGTTTCGCGTAAGCCACCCCCTTTTAGTCCCGTGCGGACTTGATATTCAATGCCCCGGGGCCGAGCCTCTTCCAGCAGTTTGAGGCCATCTGGGCTGAGCGTATCGAGAACGACAATGCGCGGCATGAGGGTAAGGGCAGGTAACTAGTACGTGATTGATTAGTGAGTTGTGTATGGGCAGTGGTCTTGCTCAAAACGTTGCTCTGTCTTGCGGTTAGCTGCGAGCCGGCCAGCGAACACTGCGATCGGAAATTCAGCCGCGCTGCTTTGCAAAATCGAGCATGTATTGCCGTAGTGTTTCCACACCTTCCCGTGGCATGGCGTTGTATATGGAAGCCCGAATGCCGCCGACCGAACGGTGACCTTTCAAGTCGATCAATTTGTGTTGTTTCGCACCCTCGAGAAACGCCTTTTCGAGTTCCTCGTTTGGCAGGCGAAACGTGACATTCATGAGCGAGCGGCAATCGGGTTGGGCATGCCCTTGAAAAAACTTCGGATGCTTGTCGAGCACGTCGTACAACAGCGTAGCCTTTGATTTATTAAGCTCCTGCATTTTGGCCAGCCCACCGATCTCACTCTTTAGCCAGCGGCAGATGAGCATCACCACATAGATGCCGAAAGTGGGCGGCGTGTTGTATCGCGATTCGTTGGCGGCATATTGACGATAATCGAGCATTGGGGGCAAATTCGCGGCGGCGCGTTGCATAACTTCGTCGCGAATAATGACAACGGTCACTCCCGACGGCCCGGCATTCTTCTGGGCGCATGCGTACAACAAACCGAGACGGTTTATGGGCACTGGTCGACTAAGAAAATTGCTGGAGGCATCGCATACCAAGGGTGCGTTACCTATTTCAGGCACCGTCGGAAATTCCACGCCTTGAATCGTTTCGTTATCGGTATAGTGAACATACGCGGCATTTGTAGTGAATTTCAGATCGGCGGTCTTTGGCAAGCGATCATAATTGGTTGCCTTGCCGTCCCAGGCGACGTGCGTTTCCCCTTCACGCCGCGCTTCCTCCAAGGCCTTTTTGCCCCACGCGCCTGTGAGGACGTAATCCGCCCGTTTCCCGCTGCTTCGCAAGAAGTTCAGCGCCACCATGTAGAACTGTAAACTGGCTCCGCCTTGCAAAAACAGAATGTGGTAGCCTTCGGGCACGGCCAACAAATCACGCAGGCCCTGTGTTGCTTCGGCCAAAATGGCGTCGAAGGCCTTGCTACGATGGCTGATTTCGAGAATGGACATTCCCACGCCTGGCAATGCCAACAGCTCCTGCTGAGCGTGCTCCAACACGCTTCGCGGCAAAACAGCCGGACCCGGGGAAAAATTAAAAACGCGGTCGGTCATGGTTAATATATCTGCGAGCGGTCAAGTCGCGCCGCTCCTCGTAGCTTGTTCGTTAGTGAATCTCGCAGAATACGACGCTAGGGCAAAGTGGTCAAGGACGCTAACGCCATGACAGCACACACTCGTCCCGGTTCGCTGTCTGGGCTAGAAGCTGGAAGTGACTTAAGCGGTGGAATTGTGATAGTTTGACTCCTCTACGAGGAGAAAAGAAGGCATGGATGCCGCAAAACAGCGCGCCTTGGTAACAGGCGCTAGCAGCGGATTTGGCGCAGAAATCGCCCGGGTTTTGGCCGAGCGTGGCGTTCATCTGGTGTTGGCAGCTCGCCGGCGGGACCGCTTACGAGCTTTAGCCGACGAATTGCAGCAAAAGCACGACGTACCGGTTGCCGTGTTTGCCGCCGATCTCTCGATGGCCAATGGGCCACAACAATTGTTCGACGAAGTGCAAGCCGCCGGTTTGCAAATCGACATTCTGGTGAACAATGCGGGCGTAGGACATTTCGGACCGTTTTTGGATCAAAGTGTTCAGCAAATTGAAGAAATGATTGCGGTCGATGTGACCGCAGCGATCGTGCTCACTCGCCTGTATGCCCAGGTGATGGTGCGGCAAGGCGGCGGGCGAATTTTGCAGGTGTCGTCATTTGCGGCATTACAGCCTATCCCGCGCTACAGCATTTACTCCGGAGCAAAAGCTTTTTTGGTCGCGATGGCGCAAGGTCTGCAGCATGAGCTGCGCAAAACTGGAGTTAGTATTAGCGTAGTGGCCCCCGGATTCATGTCGACGGAATTTCACGACGTGGCTCATCACGAGCGCACCTTGCTAATGAAAATCACCACGCTCCCGCTACATTATGCAGCCCGTAAAGCTGTGAACGGAATGTTTCGCGGCAAGCTGCTGATTACGCCGGGGCTGTTTTATCAAATCAACGGGCTAGTGGTGCGATTTTTACCACGGCGTCTGGCATCGGCCATTTCGGCTATGTCGGTGGGCGAAAAAAACCGAGCACAAACACATGACGAACGAAATGCGGATGAACGCAAATAAACGCCAATCAAAATGGGAGCAGATAAACTAGGGAGCAGCATATGAAGCATCTTAAAGGAAAGCGTTGCTTGCTCACTGGCGCAGCCTCCGGCATTGGCCGGGCACTGGCGCTGCGACTGGCAGAAGAAGGCGTGCATTTGTATCTGCTTGATGTTGACGTGGCAGGATTGCAAACCGTTGTCGGGGAATGTCGGCTGGCTGGCGTCGTGGCGGTCGGTCGGCCGTGCGATTTGTCGCAGCCCACACAAATTTCAGCCGCCATTGCCGATTTGCTGGCCCGCTGGAAATACATTGATTTGCTGGTGAATAACGCGGGCGTAGCCTATTATGGGCCGACGGAAAAAATGACGGGCACACAATGGGATTGGCTCATGGCCATTAACCTATTGGCGCCGCTGCATATCACTCGGGAATTATTGCCTACGCTGCTGGCGCGAAACGGCGCGCACATTTTGAATGTGTGTAGTATTTCTGGAATTGTGGCCGGCGGCCGATTCAACGCGTATCACACCAGCAAATTCGGATTGACCGGTTTCACCGAAGCGCTGCGAGCCGAATATAATCGACGTGGCATTGGTGTTACCAATTTGTGTCCTGGCCCGGTCAGTAGCAATTTGTACAATCGCGCGATCAGCGGGCGCAACGGCGGCCAAACCGTGCCGAACCCGCCCGCCTGGCTGTGTGCTTCGCCGGAATACGTGGCGCGGCGGGGCGTGTGGGCAATCAAACGAAACAAGCGGATGGTATTAGTAACGCCACTGGCTCGCTTGCTGTACGCGTTGAAGCGAATTTCACCTGCGCTCCTTGATGGGCTGAATCATGTCAGCCGTAAAAAGCGTCCCGTGGCGGCCGATAGCAGTGCTGTGGAACTCCCGCCGCAGTTTGATTTGCCGCAGTTGGACAACGCAATAACATCGGAAAAGGCCGCAGCGTAATACTTCGGCCAATTACCGGAATGTTGCATCGGGGGCGGCAACCAAGCGAGTGCCGCCGGCAGTTTGATAGGGCGCGCCAGTGACGCCGGCGGCTTGCAAGGCGTTCACTCGTTGAGCTAGCTCCGGCTGGTTTCGATCGACCATTAAAGCCCGCTGATAGTTGGCCAGCGCCTGGTTTACGTCGCCAGAGTCTTCCCGCAACCGGCCCAGCGCGGCCAAAGCACGGGGGTCGTTCGGCGAAACAGTCAGCGCGGCGGTGAGATATTCCGTGGCCGATTTCTTATCGCCAAACTCTTCAAACATGCGGGCCAACTCGATTTTCGGAGCGGCCAACGTCGGGTTTTCGGTGGACCAATCTTCGAGCATTTTAAAAGCTTCCTCGGAGCGTCCTTGCTCGACCAACAGTACAGCCAGTCCGCGGCGGCACTCGACGTGGTTCGGATTGTGGTCCAAACATTGGCGGTAATAGCTTTCGGCCTGGGCGGTATCCGTTGGTTTCTGTAGCAGCTTGCCTTGGCGATGATAATATGCCGCCAGGTTGTAGTAACTGTTGGGATTATTGGGATCGTTTTGCATCGCTTCGCGAAAATCGCTAGCCGCCCCATCATAGTTTCCCGTTTGAAACAGCCGCACGCCTTCAGAGTTTTCGCCGGCCGACATCCAGCCGCAACCGGACATGGCGCTGACGAATAGCCCTGCAAGTACTGCTGCTGGAATTGGTAAGTATCGGCATCGAACAATGTGCCGACCGACGACGCGATGATTGAAGCGCGCAGAGTTCACGGTTTGCGGCTCCTTCCGCTGAAGTTAAAACAATGGCTGAACAGCCCCTGGGTGGCATGAACGGGCCGGCGCGAGATTCATTTCGGCAGCGGCGGCTCAGGCCGAGAAAAGTGGGCCAACGATAGTTTCCGGTCGGCAATGCTGCAAGGGCAGAATCGGGCGATTCACGCGTCTCAGCAATCGATGCTTCCGGCAACACAAAGTTGCACTAGCAGCGCAAGCAATGCAAGCGGCAATTAAATCTGTAGCGAATTTAAGCTGCTGGGCGAATTCGTTTCGTTCAGCGGCAATTGGGTTTCGTTCGAGACAGGTAGGCTCAGTTTGGCGTAGCCCAGGCCGCGGATCACTTCCAGCACTTCGCTGCAGGTGGGAAACATTCGGCCGCTGGTCCGCTTGTACTGATCCAGAGCGTGCATGAATTCAATTTCGTCTTGCGAGTAGTCGCGTTCACAGGTGGTCGGATCGATTTGCCTACGGCGATTCACTTTCTCTCGGCGTTCCAGCTTGCGACGTTCGATGGCGATAGGCTTTTTTTCAACCCGGCGCTCGATGGCATGACGACGTTCTTTGGCGCTTCCACGGCAATCTATCACGGCAGCGGATTTGGTTTTGGTCACGTGAATTGCCTTTGCGGTCTGGGAAAGGGGCGTAAGCCACGGAAATTATAGGACTTTTACTGATGAGAATGAAAATCGGCGGGTCCGGCTGTGAAAAATCAACGACTGGGAAAAATATAGGGTTTTAGGGAACCCATCGCTTTGTATGGGTTTTCCCAATCGGGCGATTTTAACGGTCGCGGGGGGCTGAGCAGCCGAAGAAGGTCCCACGCAGTGAAAATGCAGGGGATTGTCTCGACGATTAGCGACAGAATGATCCCGGAGTGGCAGTTATGAGCACGGTTTTACAATAACCGATTCGCCAGCCAGATGGCGTTAAATGCCGTGTAGACCGAACCACTGACCGGTTTGAAATCGGCGGCCACTTGGTCAACTCGGCGAACCACTTCAGCGGTAAGCTGCGTGGCCGGGTAAGCACTGGAATGGCTAGCCAAACCTTGCGTCAGGACAGGGCCGCGCCAACTGGCCAGGGCGATCATCAAACCCGCTGCAATTGCTAGAATACTCGTGGCGCGCACCCGCCAACGATGTTGCTGTCGCCGTTCGGTTTCCGCCGTCTGGAGAATTTTCACGGCGAAATCTGCGGAAAGTTTTGCGGGCGTGCTGGGCAACGCTTCCAGCAGTAACATTTGAGTTGTCATTAAGTGTTCGCATGACGGGCAGCGCCGCACATGGGCGCACAATTGCAAATCCAATTGTGGTAATCGCCGGGCATCGAGCACGGCATTCAACCGCGATTTAAACGATGCACAACTCATTTCGTGATTGCTAAATTCGGCTTGCGACACGTGACACCTCCCCCACCGCTTCTCGTTTGTGAAGCATTTCGACCAACTCCCGCCGCGCCCGATGTACCCACGTTTTCACGGTTCCCAACGGGCAATTTAGCGCAGCGCCAATTTCAGCGTAGCTTAGCTCCTGATAATGAAACAACATAAATGCCAGACGATATTCTTCCCGCAGCCGAGAAAGGGCCCGTTGCAATTCCTCGGCCAAATGGCGGGCCGGTTTCATATCTGGTTGGCGATCGGGCAAGTGTTCGACCAGCGGCGTCGTGCCGGGACGCCGCATTCGCTGGGCCAAATATGTCCGGCACCGATTTCCAGCAATCGCCAGTAGCCACGGCAAAAATTCGCGATCGCTGTCCCAACTCCGCAGACTTCGCAAAGCGCGAACAAACGTTTCCTGTGACATATCTTCCGCATCTTGGCGCTGTCCGAGCATGCGATAACACAAGCCAAAAACTTGGCCTTGATAGCGGTTTACCAATGCCAACATGGCGGTTTGGTCACCGGCAAGCGAACTTCGAACTAACTCTCGCACATCGTCGGCCAATGCTGGGTCCCCATTTTCTGGCGGAAAACGGCTCTAAGTGAAATACCTGCCTGCAGCCATTGTGGTTTCGGCCAGGCTGAAAAACAACGGCATTCCCCCTACTAACAGCGCAAGTTTTGCATAGCTAATGGGTTTGCGTTAGATGGGGCAATTATCGAATTCCGCCTGAAGCGGCCCGCCGCATGGAAACCGAAGCAGCCCCGAAGCTCGATCTGATTGCTCGGGGAATGTCGGCCGGCGAAAATCGAGCGCGTTCTAGCCGCGAAGATTAACCCAAAACCAAGCCAAATCCGCCAGGGCCATTCACTAGGCGGTTATTGCCGGCTCGTGATTTGCTGCCACACATCGTGGGCAATTCCGCGCAATTCCTGCAGCGAAACGTCTTCCAACCGCTGGCTGCGTTCCGAGAGCTTCTCGTTGATTTTGGTGGCAGTTTCCTGCATCACTTCGTGCGTTTCCTGAGAACCGCCGGCTAGCAGAAAATTATCGCCTTTGGTAATGCGCGTGTGTCCGTCGGCGGCATCGAAGGCCAAGCCCAGCAAAGCAGCTTTACGTTGGCGGTGGACAGGTCTCACGCATGCCTCTAGGGAAACAGATTTTTGTTTTCGACGTTCAAATTCCGAATCCGCTTCTATCAAATTCTCTAGCTTACTTATCGTTGCTACCGCCGTTAAAACTATAGGCAGCCTGGTATTTCCCAGTCAAGGTTATCAAAAGCGCAGCTTACGACGCAAACAGTGCGAGGGTAGCGCCGCAAAAGCCTTCGCCTGCAAACTCAATCTGCCAAAACATCCAACCGGGATTAGCCGTTCCGATTATTGAAGAGTTTGCGCAGAGCCATATTGGCGGCTTCGCGGCTGTCTTTGGGAGCGGCCTGGGTGGGAGCTGCGAACTTACCGGTGCGCTTAAGTGCTTCCATGCCGCCGGAATCCGCGGGTTTAGGCGCCGGCGAGACGGGTTCATTCCTCTTGGCATCCAGCGGTTTTACAGTAGTGGTTTCGTCGGCGGGTGTTTTCAAAAACGCAGTTTCCCGAGTGGACAGATTTTCGGGCGTTTCGTGCGGAGGCTGGCGTGTTTCGCGCAGGTTGTCGACCGCCGCATGATTTTCGCCTCCGTCTTCGGCCAACCAATCGCTAATGTCTCGGTCTCCCTTGGCAACCACCGGCGCGGCCGTGCGTTGGGCGGCATCTTTCACGTCTTTGACCTTCGGGCGCTTTTTGCCGCCGACGCGGGAACTCAGTTGCACTTCGAATTCCAAGCTGCCCACTTTCAACCGGTCGCCGTTATGTAGCTCGTGCTGACCGACGACTTTCTGCTCGTTCACCAGCGTGCCGTTGCGGCTGCCAAAATCGCGCACCGCGCAAAACCCTTCTTCGACGAGGAGCACGCAGTGATGCCGACTGACGGTTTCGCTATGCGGGCGCAGGTGGCAATCGTCGGCGCGGCCGATCAGAAACTTGCTAATGGGAATTGGAATCTCCTGGCCGGCGTTGCGACCGGTCAGCAGCTTAAGCGTTAATTCCATACACCGCCTCGGTTCCGTTTCGTGGTTTGCAGTACGTCAATTGATAAGAGCGGAAATGAACCACGACGAAATCATGCGCTGCCGGATCAACAGCTTGCGACACTTCGGCTTGCTCCCTATTAAGAAAAGTTGAATCCCTTAAAACTGCAAGCTCAACCGTGACGTTACTGCAGTCCACTCTTTGGAGAAAAAAGAATGATGGCCTTTGAGTGGCTCGCAGCATGGGCCAGATCACGATTACTATTCACACTCTGGCACGCAGCTGAGTGCCGATGTCTTTCCCACATGCCGATCATAACGAATCGGGCTTGCAGAGTCAAAGAACTCCCCCATTGGTGTCCCGGCGAACCCCTGCTAGCCGTTAAACCTTCTCGAACTGACATCGGCCGACCAGCCAATGAACTCGATTCTGATTTTCATCCCGTCTTGTATTTAACTTGGTTAAGGAATCGTGTAGAAGTTGCAACACCTTGCCGAATTGAGACTTCCGCCAAAGGGCTTGCTAGCGTCGACAAGTCCAACTGGAGTCGAGATATTTTCGCTGTTCGATTTCGCGAGCATCGGAAATCAGCGATTCTGCCAGCCTGTCTGGCTGGGCATCCAAATTAAGGCTCGCGCACAAATGTGCGGGCCATAGTTCCAGCAGCCGGCTGATTCCCTGAGCGTGGCCGTGCCCGGATTGTGAAACCCCTTCGATTAAATCGGTAATGCCAGGAAGTTCCGGGGCAAATGCCGATCGGGCCCAAAGCACGCTGCCGTGTTGCAGTACCGTGCCGCGCTGCCGCCTTTGGGCACTGCCGGCGATTTTATGCTCTCCAAGGAGCACATCGCCCGCCTCTCGACGCTGGAAACACAAAAACGGTTTACCGGCACGATCGCTTTCTGTCGACACCCCTAATTCACACAATGTGGCCGCGGCGCCGAACTCAGTCAGTGTTTTAATCAAGCTTTGATGCACAGCTTGATATAACTTTTCGGCCGGCTTCGCCAACGGATGAGAGCTGGGCAGCACAATGCTGTACGTCAGCTCATGATGGTGCAGAATTGCGCCGCCGCCGGTAGCCCGGCGCACCAGCGCACATTCGGCGCTAGCGGCATGCAACTGCCGATCGGCCTGGGGCTGAAAATAACCCAGCGACAAGGTCGGCTCCCGCCAGGAATAAAACCGCAGCGTGGCAATCCCCTCATTCTGCGCCGATTCCAGCAGCGCTTCATCCAGCGCCATGTTCCAAGCGCCGGGAGAGGGAGGATCGATGATTAGACGACAGGGAATCAAAATAATGACGAATGACGAAATCCAAATGACGAATCAATAACCAAGCACCAATGACCAAACAGCAAGGTCTGAGTATTGGTCATTGGGATTTGGTCATTGGTCATTCATTAGGCATTCGGATTTAGACATTCGTCATTCTCCCGCCGGCGTCCAGCGCAGGATGGGTTGCCGAGCGGCTCGGACTTCGTCCGGCCGGCTAACGATCGTGGTGTGCGGCGCATCGTGCAATAGTTGCGGCGATTCTTCCGTGATGCGGAACAGAGTTTCGGCAAAGGCATCCAGCGTTTCCTTGCTCTCGGTTTCCGTGGGCTCAATCATCATGGCCTCTTTTACGGTGAGTGGGAAGTAAACGGTGGGGGCATGGAAACCGTAATCCAAGAGCCGCTTGGCCACATCCATCGCCGAAACTCCACGATCGGCTTTCAGCTTGGCCGCCGTGGCGACAAATTCATGCAAGCAGCGATCACCATGCGGCACCGGAAAAATGTGCTTCACGCGGCTGAGCAAATAATTGGCATTCAGCACCGCGTTTTCCGAAACCGCTTTCAAACCTTGCGGGCCGTAGGTGCGAATGTAGCTGTAGGCCCTCACAAACACGCCCACCTGGCCGAAAAAGCTGCGAACGCGGCCAATCGATTTGGGCCGCTGGCGCACCAGGCGATAAACAAAATCTCCCTCTTCCTTGACGGGAGAGGGCCGGGATGAGGGTGAAGGGACTTTTTCCACCACCGGCAGTGGCAGGAACGGCTCTAAAAATTTACGCACCGCAATGGGCCCTGCACCGGGACCGCCGCCGCCGTGCGGGCCGCTGAACGTTTTATGCGGATTGAAATGCATCATGTCGGCGCCGAAATCGCCGGGCCGGACGATGCCCAAAATCGCGTTCATGTTCGCGCCGTCGAGATAGATCAGGCCACCCTGTTGGTGCACCAAGTCGGCAATTTCGCGCACCTGCCGTTCGAACAATCCCAGCGTGTTGGGATTGGTGATCATGAATACAGCGGTGTCGTTGCCAAGATGCGATTTCAAATCGGCCAAGTCCACGGAACCATTGGCAGCGCTGCGAATCGTCACAGCTTCGAAGCCTGCTATGGCGGCGCTGGCCGGGTTCGTGCCATGGGCGCTGTCGGGAGCGAGCACCTTGGTCCGCTTTTCGCCCCGATCGCGAAAGTACGCGGCCGCCATCATTAGGGCGGTTAATTCGCCGTGGGCGCCGGCGGCCGGTTGCAGCGAAACGGCATCAAGTCCGGAAATTTCGGCCAGGATGGCTTGCATTTCGTACAGCAACTGCAACATGCCTTGCAGCGTTTCCTCGGGCTGATATGGATGCAAATCGGCCAAACCTGGCAGGCCGGCAATCCGTTCGTTCCGTTTAGGATTGTACTTCATCGTGCAGGAACCCAGCGGATAAAAGTGCGTGTCGATCGACATGTTTTGCGTCGAAAGATTGGCGTAGTGCCGCACAATATCGGGCTCGGCCAGTTCCGGCAGCGGCGGCGGCGTGGCGGCTAGCGCTTCGGCCGGCAGCAATTCTTCGACCGCGGTGGCGGGCACGTCGGTGCACGGAATGTGCGCTGCCCGTCGGCCAGGCCGCGAAAGTTCAAACAGCAACTGGGTGGCGCGAGTATTACGCATGAACGGCGGCTTTCGGTTGGCGTTGTTGGGCAATTCGCGCAGCTAGCCCGTCGATTTCTGCACGGGTCCGTTTTTCGGTGACACAAACTAAAAGTCCATCGCCCAATTCCGGGTACCATTGTCCCAGCGGCACACCGGCGAAGTAACCACAATCGAGCGCCTCGGCCAGCAATTCATCCACTCGGCCGGCAGCATCGCGGAGCACAAATTCTTTGAACACGGGCCGGTCGAACATGGCGGTCAGCCGATTTCCACTCGTCAATTTTTTCAGCGCATAATTTGCTTTCCGAACGCAAGCGGTGGCTATTTCGCGCATGCCTTGCGGGCCCATGGCCGCCAAATACACGCTGGCCCGGAGTGCGAACAGGCCTTGGTTGGTGCAAATGTTGCTGGTGGCTTTTTCGCGGCGAATGTGCTGTTCGCGAGTTTGCAGCGTAAGCACCCAGCAGCGTTTGCCGCGGCGATCGACGGTTTGCCCGGCAATGCGGCCAGGCATGCGGCGCACAAACTTTTCGCGACAAGCCATGATGCCCAGGTACGGCCCGCCGTATTGCATAGGCGTGCCGAGCGATTGCCCTTCGGCCACAACAATATCGGCTCCGTAATCTCCCGGCCGCTTGAGCAAGCCCAAGCTAATGGGATCGACCGACACCGCCGCCAGTGCGCCGCGCTCGTGGGCGGCTTTCACTAGCGATTGGACATCTTCCAGGCAACCAAAAAAATTCGGATGTTGCACAAATACGCAGGCTGTGTCATCCGTAAGTGCAGCGGCTAGTTCGTGCGGGTTGATCGTTCCCTCCGGCGTGCCAACCGTGACCAACTCCGTTCCCAAATTCGCCAAATATGTTTGCAGGATTTGCCGGTATTCCGGATGCACGCTGGACGGCACAATCACACGCCCTTGGCGGCCTGTGGCATGAATGCACATCAACACCGCTTCGGTCGCTGCGCTGCCGCCGTCGTACAAACTAGCATTGGCAACATCCATGCCCATGAGTTGTGTAATCAGCGTTTGATATTCGAAGAACGCTTGCAGATTGCCCTGGCTGGCTTCGGCCTGGTAGGGCGTGTAGGAAGTATAAAACTCGCCGCGTGAAGCCACGTAATCGACCACGGCGGGAATAAAGTGATCGTAACTGCCGCCGCCCAGAAAGCAGACCTTTTGTCCGCAAGCCACATTACGCGCCGCCAATTGCCCCAGATGTGCCGTCAGTTCCAACTCCGACAGCGCCGGCGGAATATTCAATTCGCGATTCAACCGTAACTCGGCGGGAATTTGCGCGAACAATTCGTCGATGGAGGGGACGCCAATCGCTTCCAGCATTGCTTGCTGATCAGCCGGCGTGTTCAGAATGTACGACATCAGTAATTAAACGCGCCGCTTGAGACGCGCCGCAAGGTTGTTCAGTGTGATTCTTCCGTACACAACTTTTGGTACGCGGCGTAATCGAGTAGGTTCTTGAGGGCGGTTTCGTCGCTCAATTTAATTTTAACCAGCCAGCCGGCGCCGTAGGGATCGCTGTTGAGCGTTTCCAGTTTGTTGGGCAGGGCGGTGTTGACTTCGACGATTTCGCCGTCCACCGGGCTGTATAAATCGCTGACCGCTTTCACCGATTCAATTTCGCCGAACGATTCGCCCGCCTTCACTTTGCGGCCGACTCTAGGAAGTTGCATGTAAACCAGATCGGTGAGCGCCTCGACGGCAAACGCCGACACGCCGACCGTGGCAATTTTTGCGCCTTGCGGGCCGGCCTGCACTGCGGCCCACTCATGGGTTTTGGCGTACAACAGTTCTTGAGGCTTCACGTCGTTGCTCCCGTTTTATTACCGAAAATGGAACCGCACATTCACGCGGCTGAACGCAGAGTTTATGGTCGTTTGTAAAATGGCAACTTCACTACGTGGGCAGGTTCGCGGCTGCCCCGGATGTCGACAGTAAGTTCTGTACCAGACTGAGCAAACTGCGGCGGCACGTAGCCCATGGCGATTGGTTTTTGCAGCGTGGGCGAAAACGTGCCGCTGGTAATTTCGCCAATCGGCTGGTCACCGGCATAAATTCCATAATGCTCCCGTGGCACACGCTTGCTAGTTAGTTCCAGGCCAATGCGTGCGCGACGTGGCTTTTCGCGTTGTACGGTGGCTAGCGCAGCACTTCCAGGAAACCGTCGTCCTTCCAAATTCACGGCAAAGCCCAGCCCGGCTTCCAGTGGATTGGTTTGCTCGTTCAGCTCGTGACCGTACAACGGCATGGCGGCTTCCAATCGCAGGGTGTCGCGCGCCCCCAGGCCGGCGGCCATTACTCCCAACTGGCTTGAGCTGTCCAGCAAGCTTTCCCAAATTTTTAACGCTTCATTTGCCGGCGCGATCACTTCGAACCCGTCTTCGCCTGTGTAGCCGGTGCGGCTGATGCATCCGTATCCCTGTTCCGCTGAAATTGCGTGATAGTACTTCATCGCGGTTGGATCAAATGGCACGCGGGGTTCAATCAACTTTGCCGCCAGCGGTCCCTGCACGGCGATCATGGCGGTGTCGTGCGTGATGTCTGTGAAACGAACATCAGGTTTTCGTTCGTCCAGCCAGTGCTGAATCCAATCGACAATTTTTTCTCGATTGCTGGCGTTGACCACCATCAAATGGTATTCGCCTTTGCTGGGGTGCTTTAAACGGTAGACCAGCACGTCATCAAGAATGCCGCCTTGTTCATTCGTGACCAAGGCATATCGCACTTGACCTATTTCCATCTCGGTGATGCGGCGGGTAACCAGCGAATCTAAAAATTGGGCGACACCGGTGCCGGTAAACTGCAGCCGGCCCATGTGCGAAACATCGAACAAACCGGCGGCGGTGCGCGTGGCAGTGTGCTCAGCTACGATTGATGAATACTGCACCGGCATCGACCAGCCGGCGAAATCGACCATCCGGCCGCCATGCGCGGCATGCCAATCGTGCAGCGGCGTTTGAGCAAGAGATGAAGTGACCATAAGCTGTTGCCGGAGCCATGGCTGGCCCTTTGCCATTGCGGCCAAAAGCCGCCCGAGATCAAAGCGCCAGCGTTCCGGCGTGAAGCGCCGCCAGTTCAAGATGCCAAGGATGTACGATCCGTCTGCGGTATTGTAACGGCGTTGGCACCGACTTCCAGGGGCTGCACTTCTGGCCCCGCTTCGCAGCAATTTTTGCCTAATTAACCAAGCAGAATGTCGCCGTCGAAAATTCTTGCGACTGCTTCAGGCGGCTGGTAAGATCGGCACAAGAATTCTCTTGCCGGCAGCCGGCTTGCAAATCGGGAGCGTCGACCATGTCTAATTTGAGATTCCACGGGGCGATTTTGTCGGCCGTGCTGGTCGGCGCCATGTTCGGCCTGAATCTGGCGGCTCAAGAGCAGCCCAAATCTTTCGTGGGAAATCCCCAGTCCGCTAGCGGACAAACAACTTCACCACCGGCGCACAAGCCGCTGAACGTGCTGTTCATCATGTCCGACGACATGCGGGCAGAGTGCGGCAGCTTCGGCGGGTTGGCCAAGACGCCCAACATCGACGCGCTGGCTGCGGCCGGGGTGAAGTTCGATCGGGCGTATTGCCAGTTTCCGTTGTGCAATCCGTCGCGCAGCTCGATGCTGACCGGCCGCAATCCGACCACGACTGGGGTATTCGGCAACCGCACCTGGTTTGGCGATTTGCATCCCGATTTTGTCAGCTTGCCGAAATATTTCAAACAACACGGTTACGTGAGCCTA